>WGAX01000112.1 GCA_015494595.1 Nitratiruptor sp. | reverse complement strand
TTTACTGCCAAACAGCATATTGTAGAGGACGCTACTAGATTTTTCCACTTTCTCACCGGCTTTAGCAAAAAAACCAAACTCAAAACCCTCTATATGTCCCCTTTCCAGATCAAACCAAAACTTTTACAGATAATTGAAGAGGAGAGAAAAAAAGCAGAGCAGGGACATATTATCGCAAAGATGAATGCTCTTGTAGATCAAGATGTCATTATAGCTTTATACAAAGCAAGTCAAGCAGGAGTTAAAATTGAGCTTATTGTTAGAGGGATCTGCTGCCTTAGACCAGGCATTGAGGGAGTAAGTGAGAATATTCGCGTTATCTCAATTGTAGGTAAATATCTTGAGCATGCAAGGATTTTCTACTTCAAACACGCTTCTCCTCAAATCTATATCTCTAGCGCTGATTGGATGCCAAGAAACCTTGAGCGGCGCATCGAGCTTATGACACCAATTTTTGACTCCAATATAGCAGAGAGACTATTAGAGATTTTACAGATCCAACTCAAAGATAACGTCAAAGCAAGAGAGCTCTTACCCAATGGAGACTATGCAAAGGTACCCACCCAAAAACCAAAAATTAATTCTCAGCTTCTTATGGAAGAGTATACAAAATTACTCTATAATGCTCAAGAGAAAAATACAACCAATAAAGCAAAAAATCTTGCAAGAAGACTGTTGAAGGAGAGCTGATGTTACTGCGATACAAAGAGTGGTTTCCAAAACTGCAACAAGATGTTTGGATTGCTCCAAGTGCTACTGTTATTGGCAATGTAGAGCTGGGCAGGGATGCCTCTATATGGTTTGGCTGCGTGATAAGAGGTGATGTGCACTATATAAAAATAGGTGAGAGAACAAATATCCAAGACCTTACAATGATTCATGTTACTCACTATACAAAAGATGATATGAGCGACGGCTACCCCACAATCATTGGCAATGATGTAACAATTGGACACAGAGTAATGCTGCACGGCTGCACTATTGAGGATGCCTGCTTGATAGGAATGAATGCAACAATTTTAGATGGAGCAGTTATTGGCAAAGAGTCGATTGTGGGAGCAGGCGCACTAGTCACAGGAAATAAAAAATTTCCTCCAAGAAGCCTGATTTTAGGAAGCCCGGCAAAAGTAGTAAGAGAGCTTAGCGAAGATGAGGTAAAAGAGCTTTATAACAGCGCAAAAAGGTATGTAGCCTACAAAAATGAGTACATCGAGCATATATCATAAATTTGTTTTATGAGAAAGATTTGTAAAACTTATGCTTTTAAATTAGGTTTTTTTCTTTATAATTTTCTTTTAAACTCAAAAGCACTATAATACAGGGTATCAATTTTCAAAAGGGGCAAATATGGCAAGAATCGTTGTACTTGGTGCAGGTGTTTCTGGACATACTGCTGCTACTTTTGCCAAACACTGGCTTGGCGATAAACATGAGGTAGTGGTGGTATCTCCAAACAGCAAATGGAACTGGATCCCTTCAAATATCTGGGTAGGTGTGGGCGAAATGAGCCCAGAAGATGTAGTGTTTGAGCTGGCTCCCGTTTACCAAAAGGCTGGGATTGACTTTAGACAAGCAAAAGCGCTCTCAATACATCCAGAGGGCAAAGAGGGAAGCGACAGACCATTTGTAACGATCGAATACACCGATCCAAATAAAAAGGGAGAAACTGAAGAGGTTGAGTACGACTACCTCATCAATGCAACAGGACCAAAACTTAACTTCGCTGCAACGCCAGGACTAGGACCTGATGGAGGTCACTCTCTTTCTGTTTGTACCTATGGACACGCAGCAGAGGC
The DNA here is from genome assembly GCA_015494595.1 of Nitratiruptor sp. Classification (GTDB taxonomy): domain Bacteria; phylum Campylobacterota; class Campylobacteria; order Campylobacterales; family Nitratiruptoraceae; genus Nitratiruptor. The sequence continues at coordinate 6,251 of WGAX01000112.1, read as the reverse complement.
AAATACCCATTTTCAAAATGCTATTGAGCGTATGAAAAAGGGTGAGAAGGTTAAGTTTTTAATAGGAACAGGTCACGGAATGTGTACTTGTCAAGGGGCTGCGTTTGAGTATATCTTCAATATTGAGCACGAGCTACGAGAAGCTGGCGTTAGAGACAAAGCTGAAATCAAGTGGATCTCCAACGAGCAGTTCTTGGGAGACTTTGGTGTTGCAGGGCTGCATATTAAATGGGGCGGACATATTGTCAGCTCTAAAGTACTTGCAGAATCTTTGTTTGCAGAGCGTGGGGTTGACTGGATTACAGGAGCGCATGTTAAAGAGGTGCAAAAAGGAAAAGTGCACTATGAGCTTCTAGATGGCAGTGAGGGCGAAGAGGAGTTTGATTTTGCAATGCTTATCCCTCCATTTAGCGGCGTAGGTCTTAAAGCATACGACAAAGCTGGCAACGACATCACTGACAAAGTCTTTATGCCAAATGGCTTTATGAAAGTGGATGCAGACTATACACCAAAACCCTTTGAAGAGTGGAAAGCAAGTGATTGGCCAAAATACTACCAAAACCCAGATTACCTCAATATGTTTGCGGTAGGGATTGCATTTGCTCCACCACACCCAATCAGTAAACCTGCAAAATCTGTCAACGGCACACCAATCACGCCAGCACCTCCAAGAACTGGTATGCCTTCAGGAATTATTGGCAAAACTGTAGCTAGAACAATTACTGAAGTGATTGAGGGCAAATACTCTTTAGAAGAGGTCAAAGAAAAAGGTCATCACGCATCTATGGCAGAGATGGGTGCAGCGTGTGTAGCATCAACTGGTAAGAGTATTTGGAATGGCTCAGCAGTAGCCCTTACGGTCTATCCTGTTGTGCCAGATTACGACAGATTCCCAGGCACCGGACGCGATCCTAACTACACCTTTGGTGAAATCGGTCTTGCAGGACACTGGATTAAGCATATCTTGCACTATATGTTTATGTGGAAAGCTCAGCTTAAGCCTGGCTGGACACTCATCCCAGAATAAGAAGGAGCAGTAATGGCAAAAGATTACATCGATATTCAAAAGAATATCAAGGCATACGACAACAAAACCTATGGTACAATGATTCCTGGACCTTTTCAGAGGTTTCTTAGAACCTGTAAAATCTGGCAGTTTATCAGATTTATTGTTATCAACCTCAAAATGCTTGCAGTCGTTTCCAAATCTCACCACTAATCTTATGGGGCTTTTGCCCCAATTACAAGGATAACAATGGCAAAGCTTCTTACCTATCCAGACCAAAGGCTTTTACAAATCTCTGGACTCATACGCCACTTTGATGATCCAGCCATCGATGAAATTATCAAGCAGATGCGTGAAACTATGCAAGAGCACAACTTAAGAGCCCTAGCAGCTATTCAGATAGGCTATCCTTACCGCATCATCTTGTTTGAAAAAGATGGCAAGCTTGAAGTTATGATCAATCCGGCAATCTATGGCAAAGAGGGGCAAAGAATCAAAAGCAAAGAGAGTGATGAGTCGCTACCGGGGGCTGAGCTAGAAGTTGGACGCTTTGAAGTGGTTAAAATCATGTATCAAGATAGAGAGGGCAAAGATAGATTTTTCACTGCCAAAGGAGAGGATAGTATCCTTTTGCAAAGAAAGATCGATATGGTCTTTGGAGGGTATCTTTTTGACAAGCTGAGCAAAAAAGAGCAAAAGAGATTCTTCAAAGAGTATGGAAGCTATGGGGATACATGCCCTACCTCCTTTGTCAAAGATAAAATTCTAGCAGCCCTGCGTATCTTTTTGGTGCTCCACTTTGTATTGCTGCTTCTATCTTGGACAAGCTTTGCCTCTTTTGTATTGGAGTATAATACGCTGCTTTTTGGTATTGAGCTTGTCTGGATTATTGTTTATGCTCTTTATGCAAAATATGAGACCACAAAATATAAAAACTGCACCTCCTGCCAAGGAGCGAATGTCTTTGGCACAAGCGCACTCTATGGCGCAGTAACTCTACTACTGTATGGAGGATCATGGCTATTAAGAAGCTTTTTAGCGTAGAAAATCTTACTCTCTTTGCTATTGTAGTAGGCGTAGCCTTTGGCTACCACTTCAAAGAGATCGCTTTACATATCAAAGTCATAGGCGATCTCTATCTGCAACTTCTTAAAATGCTCATCATCCCTTTGGTTTTTGCCTCCATCTATATTGCCATTACTTCTTTAAGCGGCAAAGAGGAGCTTAAATCCATTGGCATCAAAGCCTTTGCCTACTACCTTAGCACCACCGCTTTGGCAGTTATTTTGGGGCTTATTATTTTTAATATCATAAATCCCGGTAGTGGTGAGCACCTTTTGCAGCTACCCCAAAATGTCAATATCACAAAAAAAGAGCTCTCTTTGAGTGACTTTGTGCTCTCTTTTATACCTGCCAATATCTTTGAGGCTCTAAGCAAGGGAGCAATTTTGCCAATTATCTTCTTTACAATCTTTTTTGCTGTAGGCTCCCTTTTTATTGATGTTAACAAGCGAGCGGTGCTGTATAACTTCTTTGATGCTATTAATGATGCGATGATGGTGCTGGCTAAGTGGGTAATTGCTCTAACACCTCTTGGAGTCTTTGCCCTCATAGCAGCAACTGTGGCAAAGAGTGGCTTAGAGCCTCTTTTTGAGCTCTACAGCTATGTACTCACCGTGCTCCTGGCACTTTTTATCCATGCCACTATTACACTACCAGCCATCGCCTATATTTTTGGCAGGTTTAACCCTTACCGCTACTTTTTGGCTATCAAAGAGGCTCCCCTCATCGCCTTTTCCACAGCTTCCAGCTCCGCTACTTTGCCAGTCAGCCTCGAAGTAGCAGAAACCAAAGGAGGCGTAAGCAAAAAGGTAGCCGGTTTTGTGCTGCCTCTTGGGGCTACAATCAATATGGATGGTACTGCGCTGTATGAATCGATTGCAGTCATGTTTATAGCCAATATCAGCGGCGTGGAGCTGAGTTTAGCCCAACAAATTACTATCTTTGTAACTGTCACTTTTGCTTCTATCGGAGCTGCTGGGATTCCTGGGGCTGGGCTTATTATGATGACAATGGTACTTGATAGCGTGGGGCTGCCTGTGGAATCTATTGCCCTTATTATTGCGGTCGACAGATTTTTGGATATGTTTAGAACAGCTATCAACAACTGGGGAGATCTGTTGGGGGCTAAGCTTATTGAGCAGCTTTTACGGCGCTCTTGAGCCCCTTTTTGCTAAATTTAATAAGATCTTCTGTACTCTTTATCTCTTTTGGAATGCGCCTCAAGGCCATTTGCATCACCTTAAAGGCTGTCAAAGCATCTGCATAGGCTCTATGGCTTACCAGCGTATTGATCCCTAGAGTCTCATTAAGATAGGCTAATCCATAGCGCTCACTTGGTATGGTCCTTTTGGCTAAATCGATAGAGCAGAGCTTTCTATTTGCAAGTTTCCCATAACCCATCTGCTCAAGCTTTGCAGATATAAAATTGTAATCAAAGTTGACATTGTGCGCCACAAAGACCCGATCGCCTAAAAACTCTTTAAAACCTAATAAAACCTCCTTTTGTGATGGAGCAAAGAGCAGATCGCTTTGGGTGATACCTGTAAGCTTAGAGATATATTCTGGAATCTTATCTGCATAGATAAAACTCTCAAAACGATCCAAAATCTTTGTACCTTGAAACTTAATAGCTCCAATCTCAATCACTTGCGCATCTTGAGGCTTACTTCCATTGGTCTCAATATCTACCAATACAAACTCCTGTTCCCAAAAAGGGGTCTTTGCGGTTTTAAGCCCTACAATACCATCTTCTTCAAAAAGAGGAAAGCCTCTGGCAATGAGAGTTTCATAAAGCAGCCAAGCATCACTCTTTTGAGCAAAAAGAGATTGCAAAAGCTGCAAAAAGCCCTCTTTGCTATACTCTCTTTTTATAAGTTTAGAGGCAAGTTTTTCTAACTTATTCAAATTTTGCTTTCTTAATAAAATCTCTAATCTTCAAAGGATCCTTCTTGCCCTTGCTAGCTTCTACTCCACTGCTTACATCCACGCCATAAAAATTATAGCTTTTTACCTCTTGAATATTTCTTGGAGTCAGTCCTCCAGCCAAAATAATCTTTGAGCAGTCTACCCCCTCAAACCACTCCAATGCTACCCTCTTGCCAGCTCCACCATACTCCTTGACAAAGGCATCTACAAGCCTATATCTATTAGAAAACTTTTGAAGATCCTTTTTGGCTTTTGCTCTAACCACCGGCAGCGCTTTTATACTCAAACGCTCCAAAAACTCCTCATCTACCTCAAAGTGCAGCTGTGCTAAACTCATATTGCAAGAAGCGCAAATCTCCTCAATTCTCTCCTTTGTCTCATTGACAAAGAGCCCTACCCTCTCTACAAATGGCGGTAGCTGCTTCACTATCTCTTTTGCTTTTTGGGGTGGAATGTATCTAGGTGAAGGAGGATAAAATACAAAGCCCAAAGCATCTGCCCCCGCATCTATGGCAATAAGGGCATCTTCTAGATTTGTAATACCGCAGATTTTTACTCGCACACTATACCTTCAAAGAGGCAATAGCAGCTTTGTAGTCCTTATGGCTAAAGATATAACTGCCGGCTACTGCAATATCTACACCCGCATCTTTAAGCCTTTGAATATTTTGATTGCTCACCCCTCCATCTACTTCAATAAAGCAGCTAGAGTTATGCTTTTGCAAAAGGACTTTTAACTCTTCAATCTTCTCATAGATTGGAATAAATTTCTGCCCCCCAAAGCCCGGATTGACACTCATTAATAGTACCATATCCACATATTTGACTATCTCCTCCAAGCAAGCCACAGGCGTTGCGGGATTAATCACAACTGCTGGCCTGATACCATACTCTCTGATTTTTTGAATGATTCTGTGGTGATGCTTCTCGCTCTCATAATGAAAAGAGATAAAATGAGGCTTAAGAGGGGCAAAAAGATCGATAAAAAAGCTATTATCCTCCACCATTAAGTGAATATCCAAAGGCTTTGTAGCTACCGCACTCACAGCCTCTACCACAAGAGGACCTATTGTCATATTGGGCACAAAATGCCCATCCATCACATCCACATGCACAAAATCTGCTCCCGCTTCACAAATATCTATCACCTCTTTTGCCAAAATTCCAAAATCGGCACTTAAAATACTTGGGGCTACTAGCATCTCTCCTCTTTTCTAAGAAAGTATTGTTATTATAACAAAACTACAACCTTAAAAAGAGTTTAAAATAAGTTAAAATTAAGTAAAAATCGCTATAATTGCAAGCACAAAATTACAAAAGGGTTAGCTATGTCTAAAAAGTGCCAAATTACTGGTAAAAAACCTATGAGCGGGCACAATGTAAGCCACGCAAATAATAAGACCAAAAGAAGATTCCTGCCAAATATCAGAACCGTTCGCATCACTTTGCCAGATGGAACAAAGAAAAAGATTAAAGTCTCAGCAAAGGGTCTCAGAATCCTCAAAAAGAGAAACTTCGAGCTTTCTTAAAGCTCATCCCCTCCCCACCAAAGGACATCGATGCAATATACACTCTTGCCTCTTGCCAATCCAATCGCCAGTGTAGACGGCTTCTACTGCGATGGAGTGAGTGCGGGGCTAAAACCCCAAGGGCTTGATGTAGGCTTTATATATAGTGATAGAGTGTGCGATGTAGCTGCAGTCTTTACGCAAAATAGATTTCAAGCAGCTCCCATTAAGCACTTTCAAAAACACGCTATCACAAAAACCAACTTTATCCTTGTCAACTCCAAAAATGCCAATGCGATGACAGGCAAAAGGGGAATTAGTGATATTGAGGAGATTTTAGAGGCTCTTCCATTTCCTTTGTACAATCCCATCATGAGCTCAACCGGCGTTATTGGTGTACCTTTGCCAAAAGAGAAAATTATAGCTGCTGCAAAGGGATTTGATTTAGCAGCAAAAAATACGCAAACCTTTGCTAAAGCTATTATGACAACCGATACATTTCCAAAAACTATCGGTTTTGAGGTGCAGCTAAAGAATGGCAAAAGTTTTCGCATAGGCGCAGCTGCCAAGGGAGCTGGTATGATTAACCCCTCTTTGGCAACAATGCTCTGCTTCATTGTTACAGATGCAGCAGTGCCAAAAGAGGATATGCAAACACTCTTGCATAAACATCTAGAAACCAGCTTTAACGCTATTAGCGTAGATGGAGACACCTCCACAAACGATTCAGTCTTTTTGTTAGCAAACCG
>WGAX01000111.1 GCA_015494595.1 Nitratiruptor sp. | reverse complement strand
CTTTTTAAAAAACTTAGGTGTAATAATATTAACTCTCTTATCTGTGCACTGGGCTGAGAGCATCACTGCTACAAGCAGCTCATATAAGCTGTTGTATTGGAGCTCCGTTTGTGCGTCTGGATAGTGCTCTAACAATCTTTTCTTAATCTCCTCAATACTTCTTTGATCTCGCAAAACCATTTATGCACCCTTTTTGATATAATTTTACCCAAATTTACAGAGTAGGAGCTTTTATGGCTGGTCACAACAAATGGTCAAAAGTTAAACATATCAAAGCCAAAGAGGATGCCAAAAAGGGCAAAGTCTTTACAAAAGCCGTGCGCGATATTATGACTGCTGTAAGAGATGGTGGTCCAAATCCTGAAACCAATGCAGCCTTAAGACTTGCCATAGAGAGAGCAAAAGCTGTCTCTATGCCCCAAGACAACATCAAAAGGGCAATCGATAAAGCAAGCGGAAACCTACCCGGTGTTAAATATGAAGAGATTACCTATGAAGGGTATGGTCCAGGGGGCGTGGCATTAATGGTGGAGTGCTTGACTGACAACAAAAATAGAACCGTTGCAGCCGTACGCCACGCCTTTAGCAAAGCGGGAGGAAGTCTTGGTACAAGTGGCAGTGTAGCCTGGATGTTTGAGAAAAAAGGTGTTATTTCAGTTGAGAGAGATGAAAAAGAAGATGCCATTATGGAAGCTGCTTTAGAAGCTGGAGCCAACGATATACTTGAGTTTGATGAAGTTTTGGTCATTGAAACAGATCCAAATGACTTTAATAAGGTCTTAGAAGCAGTAGAAAAAGCTGGGGCTACAATTTTAGAGAGCAGCGTAGGACTTGTGGCAACCAATGAGATCGATGTAGATGATGAGACAGCCCAAAAGGTTGAAAGACTCATCGAAGTGCTAGAAGAGAATGACGATGTACAAAATGTTTACCATAATATGAAATAATTAAGCGTCTTAAATGAAAATTTTATAAAAGGATGGCAATGAGAAAGGTTGTAGTAAGTAGTTTAGTGGCATTAAGCCTTATTACTGGCAGTGCAATAGCAGCACAAGTATTGGCAGAAGTTAATGGCAAAAAGATTACAGCTGAAGATGCAGCGCCTATGCTAGCCCAAACAGGTATGAAATTTGAGCAGCTTCCCCCTCAAATCAAAAAAAGAGTAGTCGATCAGCTTATTGAAAGAGAGCTTTTAAAAGAAAAAGCCCTCAAAAGTGGTGTAGAAAAGAGCAAAGAGTATCAAGAAGCACTTAAAAAGCTCAAATCTGACCTAGCCCTTGAAATCTGGATGCGCAAGCAGTTTGAAAATATTAAAGTGAGCGATAAAGAGGCAAAAGATTTTTATCAAAAAAATATCGATAAATTCAAACAGCCTGAGATGGTGCACGCTCGTCACATCTTAGTAAAAAGCGAAAAAGAGGCAAAAGATATTATTGCTATTTTGAATAAAACCCCAAAAAGCAAACTCAAAGAGAAATTTATCGAGCTTGCTAAAACTAAGTCTACTGGCCCAAGTGGTAAAAGAGGTGGGGATCTTGGATTCTTTACAAAAGGACAGATGGTTAAGCCTTTTAGCCAAGCAGCCTTTTCCCTTCAACCTGGTGAATATACCAAAACACCCGTCAAAACACAATTTGGTTACCATATCATCTATGTAGAGGAGAAGAAACCTGCTAAGACCATTCCTTTTGAAAAGGTCAAAGAGAGAATCAAAGCACAACTTAAAATGCAAAAATTTAAAGAGAAAATCAAATCTATCGCAGAGCAGCTCAAAAAAAGTGCAAAAATTAAGAAAAATATATAAGGAGCTTGGATGGGGGTGCGAGAGTTTTTAAAGCCAGGAGTGATATGGGGTGAGGATCTGTTACGACTCTATGAGTATGCCAAAGAGCACTCCTTTGCTCTGCCTGCAATCAATGTAGTGGGTACCAACTCCATTAACGCCGTAATGGAAGCAGCCAGAGAGGCAAACTCTCCGGTTATTATTCAGCTAAGCAACGGAGGGGCTCACTTTTGGGCAGGCAAAGGACTTAAGAATGAGGGACAAAAAGCAGCGGTGCTTGGAGCAATTGCAGCTGCAAAACATGTACATATCCTAGCAGAGGCATACGGCATTAGCGTAGTGCTTCATACAGATCATGCCGCTAGAAAACTGCTTCCTTGGATTGATGGGCTTTTGGCTGCAAATGAGGAGTATTTTAAGCTCCACAAAAGACCCCTTTTTAGCTCCCATATGCTGGATTTGAGCGAAGAGCCCTTAGAGCAAAACCTAGCCACTTGTGAAGAGTATCTTAAAAAGATGGCGCCACTTGGCATCCATCTTGAGATTGAGCTTGGTGTTACGGGCGGTGAAGAGGATGGTGTAGACAATACTGGCATCGACAATGCAAGACTCTATACCCAGCCAAGCGAAGTAGCAGAGGCTTTCAAGAGACTGAGCGCCATCAGCCCATTTTTTACCATAGCAGCAAGCTTTGGCAATGTGCACGGAGTCTATAAACCAGGAAAAGTAAAACTTGAGCCAATTATTCTTAAAAACTCCCAAGAGTATATTAAAAAAGAGCTTGGTATCCAAAAGGATAAACCTGTAAGCTTTGTATTTCACGGAGGAAGCGGCAGCGAGCTGAGCAAAATCCACGAAGCAATCGATTATGGCGTAGTAAAGATGAATATAGATACCGATACCCAGTGGGCATTTTGGCTTGGCGTCAAAGGATATATTGAAAAATACCACGACTATCTCCAAAGCCAAATCGGTAACCCTGAAGGGGAAGATAAGCCAAACAAAAAGTATTACGATCCTAGAAAGTGGCTGCGAGAAGGTGAGCTCTCTATGAAGCAAAGAG
>WGAX01000110.1 GCA_015494595.1 Nitratiruptor sp. | reverse complement strand
ATCAAGAGAGTTTGAAACTGCTCAAGCAGACTGAAGGCATTGAAGATGAGAATGATTTAGCAGCTATTAGGATCTACAAAGTGATGCGTCCTGGAGAGCCTGTTACCAAAGAGACAGCCAAAAATTTTGTAAAAGATCTCTTCTTCAACCCTGAAAAATATGATATTACCCGTGTGGGTAGGATGAAGATGAACCATAAACTTGGGCTCAATGTTCCACAATACATTACAGTGCTCACCAGTGAAGATATTATCAAGACCGTGCAGTACTTAATCAAAGTCAAAAATGGTCAAGGGCGCATTGATGATAGGGATCACCTAGGCAATAGGCGTATTAGAGCCATTGGCGAGCTTTTGGCAAATGAGCTGCATTCAGGCCTAGTGAAGATGCAAAAGGCCATTAGAGACAAGATGACTACAATCAGTGGCAACCTAGATGAGTTAATGCCTCACGATCTTATCAACTCTAAAATGATTACCAACACAGTTCTAGAGTTTTTTGCCACAGGCCAGCTCTCACAATTTATGGATCAGACCAACCCACTGAGTGAGATTACCCATAAGCGAAGGCTCTCTGCCCTTGGAGAGGGAGGACTTGTTAAAGAGCGAGCAGGCTTTGAAGTGCGCGATGTGCACCCAACACATTATGGAAGAATCTGTCCGGTTGAGACACCAGAGGGGCAAAATATTGGTCTTATCAACACCCTCTCTACCTATGCCAAAGTCAACGATCTTGGCTTCATAGAAGCTGCCTATAAAGTAGTAAAAGATGGCAAGATTACCGATGAGATCGTCTATCTAACCGCAGCCCAAGAGGAGGGCAAAGTCATCGCTCCAGCCAATACAGAGATCATTGAAAATGGTGAGATCAAGGGCGATTATGTAGAGGCTAGAAAAGATGGTGAAATCATTTTAGTAGAGAAAAATAAAGTTGATTTAATAGATCTTACGCCTCGTATGGTTGTGGGTGTGGCAGCAAGCCTCATCCCATTCTTGGAGCACGACGATGCCAACAGGGCATTAATGGGCTCCAACATGCAGCGCCAAGCTGTGCCGCTTCTTAAAACTGAAGCCCCTATGGTAGGTACTGGGATGGAAAAAGTTGTAGCAAGAGATGCCTGGGAGTCTATTAGGGCTAGAAGAAGTGGGGTAGTTGAGAAGATTGACAGCGAAAACATCTATATACTTGGTGAAGATGAGAATGGTGCCTATATCGATCACTATAAGCTTCAAAAGAACCTTCGCACCAACCAAAACACCTGCTTTACCCAAAAGCCAATTGTTAAAAAAGGTGATTATGTCGAAGCTGGCGAAGTTATTACTGATGGGCCAAATATGGATAGAGCAGAATTGGCTCTTGGTAAAAATATGCTTGTTGCTTTTATGCCTTGGAATGGGTATAACTTTGAGGATGCTATTGTTGTAAGCGAGCGTATCATTCGTGATGATGAGTTTACATCTGTACATATCTATGAAAAAGAGATTGAAGCCAGAGAGCTTAAACACGGCGTAGAGGAGATCACAAGAGATATTCCAAATGTAAAAGAGGAAGAGATCGCTCACCTTGATGAGAGCGGTATTGTAAAGATTGGCACCTATGTAAAGCCTGGTATGATTTTGGTAGGTAAAGTTTCACCAAAAGGAGAAGTGAGACCAAGCCCAGAAGAGAGGCTTTTGCGTGCAATTTTTGGTGAGAAAGCCGGCCATGTGGTCAATAAATCCCTCTACTGTCCTCAATCGATGGAGGGCGTGGTTGTTGATGTGAAGATTTTTACTAAAAAGGGGTATGAGAAGGATCCAAGAAGTCTCCAAGCCTATGAAGAGGAGAAGGAGAAACTCTCCAAGGAGCATCACGATAAGCTCTTGATGATCGATAGAGAGGAGATGCTGCGTATCATCTCGCTTCTTTCTAAAGAGCCTTTGGAAAAAGATGCAAAGATCAAAGACAAAGAGTTTAAAGCAGGTGAAATCATCTCTAAAGAGGAGCTAAGCTCTATTAACAGATTTGCGCTCAATGCACTGGTCAAATCCTATTCAGCAGATGTACAAAAGCGCTATAATGCTATTAAAACCCATTTTCAAAACGAAAAGAGAAAGCTCACTGAAGAGCATGAAGAGAAACTAGCAATCTTAGAAAAAGAGGATATTTTACCAAGCGGTGTGGTGAAGCTTGTAAAAGTCTTTATTGCTACGAAGCGTAAGCTAAAAGTGGGTGATAAGATGGCAGGACGCCACGGAAACAAAGGTATTGTCTCAGTGATTGTGCCAGAGATCGATATGCCATATACCAAAGATGGCAGAATCGTCGATATTGTACTCAACCCCCTCGGGGTTCCTTCACGTATGAATATTGGCCAGATCCTAGAGGTGCATTTAGGGCTCATTGGCAAGAGGCTTGGAGAGCAGATCCAAGAGATTTTAGAGAGTAAACGCAAAGATTTTCTTGATGAGTTAAGAGCAAAAATGATTGAAATTGCCGATATATCCAAGCTTATTAATGCAAAAGAGGCGCTTGAGAAGATGAGCGATGAGGAGCTGCTAAAGTATGCAAGAGACTGGAGCAAGGGTGTCAAATTTGCTACCCCTGTTTTTGAAGGTGTGACAGAGGAGGAGTTTAAGAAGCTCTATGAGATGGCAAAGATGGATCTTGATGGCAAGACTGAGCTTTATGATGGAAGAACTGGTGAGAAGTTTAAAGAGCGAGTTAATGTGGGCTATATGTATATGCTCAAACTTCACCACTTAGTTGATGAAAAAGTGCACGCAAGAAGCACTGGACCATACTCGCTTGTTACCCAACAGCCTGTTGGCGGTAAAGCCCTCTTTGGTGGACAGAGATTTGGTGAGATGGAGGTATGGGCTCTTGAAGCACACGGAGCAGCCCATACACTCAAAGAGATGCTTACAATTAAGTCTGATGATGTAGAGGGGCGTGTGGCAGCTTATAAAGCGATTACCAAATCTGAGCCGATTCCAGAGCCCGGTATCCCTGAGACCCTATTTGTTTTGACAAAAGAGTTGCAAGCGCTAGGAATTGATGTAGAAATTTTAGATGAGGAAAAAGAAGATGAAGAGACTGATTCCAATTGAGATAGGTGAAGAGCAAAGACCAAAAGATATTAAGGCGATCCAGTTTCGCCTTGCTAGCCCAGAAAAGATCCTCAGCTGGTCTCATGGTGAGGTAAAGAAGCCAGAGACTATCAACTACCGTACACTCAAGCCTGAAAGAGATGGGCTCTTTTGTGCAAAGATTTTTGGCCCTATTAAAGATTATGAGTGTCTGTGCGGTAAATATAAAAAGATGCGCTACAAAGGTGTGGTGTGTGAAAAGTGTGGCGTGGAGGTGACTGTAAGCAAAGTGCGCCGCAGCCGTATGGGACACATTGAGTTAGTTACTCCAGTAGCGCATATCTGGTATGTGAACTCTTTACCAAGTAGAATCGGGACTCTGCTTGGCGTGAAGATGAAAGATTTGGAGCGTGTACTCTATTATGAGGCTTACATTGTCAAAGAGCCGGGAGAAGCCTATTACGATTTTGAGAAGAAAAATCCGGTTAAAAAGTATGATGTGCTCAACGAAGAGCAGTATCAGCAGCTTATGCAGCACTTTGGCGATACCGGCTTTGATGCAAGAATGGGCGGTGAGGTTGTCAAGGAGCTTTTGGAGGAGTTTGATCTAGTTGAAGCCTTTGAGCAGCTCAAAGAGGAGATGAAAAAGACCTCCTCTGAAGCAAAGAGAAAGAGTGTCGTTAAAAGACTTAAAGTTATTGAGAGCTTTTTGAATAGCGGCAATAAGCCAGAGTGGATGATGCTAACAGTTGTGCCGGTCCTTCCACCAGATCTTCGCCCACTTGTTGCTCTTGATGGGGGTAAATTTGCAGTCAGTGATGTAAATGATCTCTATCGTCGCGTAATTAACAGAAATCAGCGTCTTAAAAGGCTTCTTGATTTGGATGCGCCGGAAATTATCGTGCGCAACGAAAAAAGGATGCTGCAAGAAGCGGTGGATGCGCTTATTGATAATGGTAGAAGAGGTAATGCAGTCAAAGGGGCAAATAAGCGTCCACTTAAATCTTTGAGTGAAATTATCAAAGGAAAGCAGGGGCGTTTTAGACAGAACCTTCTTGGTAAAAGGGTGGACTTTTCAGGACGATCCGTTATTGTTGTGGGGCCAAACTTAAGAATGGATCAGTGCGGGTTGCCAAAACTGATGGCGCTAGAGCTTTTTAAGCCCCATCTCTTGGCTAAACTGGAAGAAAAAGGTTATGCGACCACTTTGAAAGTTGCCAAAAAGATGATTGAAGATAGGGAAAATGTAGTGTGGGAGTGCTTGCAAGAGATTGTTGAGGAGTATCCGGTGCTGCTCAACCGAGCTCCGACACTGCATAAACTCTCTATCCAAGCATTCCACCCAGTGCTTATCGATGGCAAAGCGATTCAGCTGCATCCTCTGGTCTGCTCTGCCTTTAACGCAGACTTTGACGGGGATCAGATGGCAGTGCATGTGCCTCTTACTGAAGAGGCGATTGCAGAGTGTAAGATTTTGATGCTAAGCTCCCTGAATATCTTGCTGCCAGCCTCTGGTAGGGCAATTGCAGTGCCAACACAAGATATGGTGCTAGGGATTTATTATCTCTCAAAAGAGAAAGAGGATGTAAAAGGAGCCAATAAACTCTTTAGTGATGTGAATGAGGTAATGATTGCTCTAGAGTCTGGCAATTTGGATATTAATGCAAAAGTAAGAACTAAAGTAGATAACCAGATTATAACAACGACTGCTGGTAGACTTATTATTAAGTCGATTTTGCCTGAGTTTGTGCCGGTATCGTTATGGAATAGGGTATTGAAGAAAAAAGATATTGCATCATTGGTTGATTATGTATTTAAAAAGGGTGGTCCAAAAATTACGGCAGAGTTTTTGGATAAGCTTAAAGATTTAGGTTTTAGATACTCCACAAGGACAGGAATCTCTATTAGTGCGTATGATATTAAGGTTCCAGAATCGAAAAAACGACTTATTGAAGAGGCGAAGAAGAAAGTTAAAGAGATCCAACAGCAATACCAAGCGGGTCTTTTAACTGAGCAGGAGCGCTACAACAAGATTATTGACGTTTGGACAGATACTACTAATGAAGTTGCAAGAGAGATGATGGAGTTGATGAAAAATGATAAAGAGGGTTTCAACTCTGTCTATATGATGGCTGATTCAGGTGCTAGGGGTAGCTCTGCACAGATTCGCCAGCTAGCCGGTATGCGGGGTCTTATGGCCAAACCTGATGGTACCATTATTGAGACGCCAATTATCTCCAACTTCAAAGAGGGGCTCAATGTACTTGAATACTTCATCTCTACCCACGGGGCGAGAAAAGGTTTAGCAGATACTGCACTTAAAACCGCAAACGCAGGGTACCTAACACGAAAACTTGTAGATGTAGCACAGAATGTAAAAGTTACAATGGAAGATTGCGGTACCCATGAGGGAGTGGAAATTACAGAGATTTCAGTAGGTAATGAGCTTATTGAGCCGCTTGAAGATCGAATTTTTGGACGTGTACTAGCCCAAGATGTGATTGATCCAATTACTAAAGAGATTCTTTTTGCAGAGGGTACTCTCTTGGATGAAGAGAAGACCCAAAAGATTGTAGAAGCTGGTATTAAATCGGTAGTTATTAGAACGCCTATTACCTGTAAAGCACCAAAGGGTGTGTGTGCAAAGTGTTATGGTCTCAATATGGCAGAAGGCAAACTGGTCAAACCAGGCGAGGCTGTGGGAATTATTGCAGCCCAATCTATTGGTGAGCCAGGAACCCAGCTAACTCTTCGTACATTCCACGTGGGAGGAACTGCAAGCAGGGCTACGGAGGAGCGTCAGGTAGTGGCAAGAAAAGAGGGTTTTATTCGCTACTACAACCTCAAGACATATGAGACTGAGGGAGGCAAAATTATCGTTGCGAACAGACGAAATGCTGCGGTGCTTTTGGTAGAGCCAAAAGTCAAAGCGCTCTTTGATGGAGAGTTGGAGATCAAAAATGTGCACGATGAGGTGATTTTAACGCTTAAAAATGGTGAAGAGAAGGTGCGCTACTCCTATAAGCGAGGCGATTTTGCCAAACCAAATGAGCTAGCTGGTGTAAGCGGTAAGATTGAGGGCAAACTCTATCTGCCATACGGCAATGGTGCACAGGTCAAAGCGGGAGAGAGTATTGTAGAGATTATCAAAGAGGGATGGAATATTCCAAACCGTATCCCGTATGCTGCTGAGCTTAAAGTTAAAGATGGTGCGCCTGTGACACAAAAGATCGTAAGTGGTGCAGAGGGTGAAGTGAAATTTTATAAGCTTAAAGGCGACTACCTTGAGCGCTTTAGCGATGTGAAGAAGGGTGAGAAGGTTGAAGAGAAGGGGCTTTTTGCTGTTATTGCAGATCGGGAAGGTCGAGAGGCAGCTAGACACTATATAGCAAGAGGCTCCATTCTTGAAGTGGAAGATAATCAACAAGTATCCAAAGATACTATTATTGCAACACCCGCTAAAACAGATAAGACCGTTATTGCAGAGTGGGATCCATACTCCATTCCAATCATTGCAGAAAAAGAGGGTGTTGTTACCTTTGAAGATGTGATTGCAGGTGTGACTGCTGTTGAGCAGGTGGATGAGTTTACAGGAGAGACCAGACTTACCATTAATGAGTATATTCCACCAGAGTATAAACCGGCAATTGTACTAGCTCCAAAAGATGGCAGTGAAGTTATTCGCTATCTTTTAGAGCCAAAAACTGCAATTTATGTGCAAAGCGGTCAAGAGGTAAAACTTGCTCAAACTCTGGCAAAAATTCCAAAAGCTGCTGCAAAATCGAGAGACATTACGGGGGGTCTTCCAAGAGTTAGTGAGCTTTTTGAGGCAAGACGACCAAAAGATCCAGCGGTAGTGGCAGAGATTGATGGGGTGGTAAGTTTTGGCAAGCCAAGTCGTGGTAAACAGCGTATTATCATTACCGCTGATACTGGTCAGACGGTAGAGTATTTAATCGACAAGAACCGCCAAATTCTTGTGCACAATGGCGAGTTTGTGCATGCGGGTGAGCGCCTTACTGATGGTACTATTAGTGGGCACGATATTTTGCGCACTTTGGGTGAAAAGGCTTTGATGTACTATATGGTAACTGAGATTCAGCAAGTCTATCGCCGTCAAGGGGTTACTATTTCTGATAAACATATTGAGATTATTGTCTCCCAGATGCTAAGACAGGTTAAAATTATTGATAGTGGTGATACAAAGTTTATTCCAGGCGATTTGGTAAGCAAGAAAGAGTTTAGAAAAGAGAATGAGAAAATTTTACGCCTTGGAGGTCAGCCAGCGATTGCTGAGCCTGTGCTTGTGGGAATTACTAGAGCAGCAGTGAGCTCAGATTCAGTGATTAGTGCTGCTTCATTCCAAGATACTACAAAAGTATTGACTGAAGCAAGTATTAGCGCAAAAGTTGATTACCTAGAGGATCTAAAAGAGAATGTTATTATTGGTAGACTCATTCCGGTAGGAACAGGTCTTTATAATAAGAAGGATATAGTTTTACAAAAAGCTGGCGAGGAGTAATCTCGCTATGCTTATAGAAAGTTTAAATTAAGCTTTTTATAAACTTGATTTACATATAATTAGCCACTAATTTTGCAAGAAAGGATAAAAAAGTGCCTACAATCAACCAGTTGGTAAGAAAAGAGAGAAAAAAGGTTATCAAAAAGTCTAAATCGCCTGCTCTTGTTAGGTGTCCTCAAAGAAGAGGAGTTTGCACAAGAGTCTATACAACAACACCAAAAAAGCCAAACTCAGCGCTTCGTAAAGTTGCAAAAGTGCGCCTTACAAGCGGCTATGAAGTTATTAGCTATATTCCAGGTGAAGGGCACAATCTGCAAGAGCACTCTATTGTTTTAGTTAGAGGCGGTAGGGTTAAAGACTTACCGGGTGTGAAGTATCACATTATCAGGGGTGCGCTTGATACTGCAGGTGTTGCCAATAGAAAGAAATCTCGCTCTAAATATGGAACGAAACGACCAAAATAGTTAATGAAACAAAGTGAGAAATTAAAGCAATTTAATCTCTCACCCATAGCCACAGGTGGGCAGAAACACCTGAGTAAATTACAAAATTGAAGGGAGCTAGAAGTGAGAAGAAGAAGAGCACCAGTTCGAGAGGTTTTACCAGATCCAATTTATGGCAGTAAAGTTGTTACAAAATTTATCAATAAATTGATGTGGGATGGTAAGAAAAGCGTTGCGCAAAAGATCTTTTATAGTGCACTTAAAAGAATAGAAGAAAAAAATAGTGAGCTTAAAGGTATTGAGGTTTTTAATGAAGCCATTGAGAATGTAAAACCTCTTTTGGAAGTAAAAAGTAGAAGAGTAGGTGGGGCGACTTACCAAGTACCGGTTGAAGTAAGACCAGTTAGGCAACAATCTCTTGCAATTAGATGGATCGTGGATGCTGCTAGAAATAGAAATGAAAGAACGATGGCAGAGCGTTTGGCCAATGAGCTTCTTGATGCAGCCAACAAAAGAGGAGCGGCATACAAGAAGAAAGAAGATACATATAAAATGGCAGAAGCCAACAAAGCGTTTGCACATTATAGATGGTAAGAGATTACTACAAGGCAAGCTTTTGCTTGCTTCCTCATAAAACTACAAGCCCAAAAATTGTAAAAGGATAGCAGATGGCAAGAAAGACACCTATTGAGAAGGTTCGTAATATAGGTATCGCTGCGCATATTGATGCGGGTAAAACTACTACAACTGAGAGGATTTTATACTATACAGGAATTTCTCATAAAATCGGTGAGGTGCACGAAGGTGCGGCTGTCATGGACTGGATGGAGCAGGAAAAAGAGAGAGGTATTACAATTACTTCTGCAGCGACTACCTGCTTTTGGAAAGATCATCAAATCAATATTATCGACACTCCGGGGCACGTGGACTTTACTATTGAGGTTGAGCGAAGTATGCGTGTGCTTGATGGGGCTGTGGCAGTATTTTGTGCCGTTGGTGGTGTGCAGCCTCAATCTGAGACAGTATGGCGCCAGGCAAACAAATACCATGTGCCAAGAATTGTATTTGTAAACAAAATGGACAGGATTGGTGCAGACTTTTTCAATGTTGAAAACCAAATTAGAGAGCGTCTCAAAGCAAATCCGGTACCTATTCAGATCCCAATTGGAGCTGAAGACAATTTTAGAGGCGTTGTGGATCTTGTAGAGATGAGAGGAATTGTCTGGGATGATGAGACAATGGGTGCAAAATATGAAGTAATTGAGATCCCAGAAGAGCTCAAAGAAAAAGCCCAGGAGTATAGAGAAAAGCTTATTGAAGCAGTGGCTGAAACTGATGAGGAGCTTTTAGAAAAGTATCTTGGCGGAGAAGAGCTTAGCGTTGAAGAGATTAAAAAAGGGATTAAAAAAGGTACCCTTGATATGAGCATTACGCCAATGCTCTGCGGAAGCGCTTTTAAAAACAAAGGTGTGCAGACGCTGCTTGATGCTGTTGTAGACTACTTGCCTGCTCCGACAGAAGTTAGCTGGATCAAAGGGATTGATCCAAAAACTGGTGAAGAGGTAAGCGTTGAATCTACTGACAATGGACCATTTGCAGCGCTAGCTTTTAAGATTATGACTGACCCATTTGTAGGACAGCTTTCATTCATCAGAGTCTATAGAGGACAGATTAGCAGCGGTAGCTATGTGCTCAACTCCACAAAGGGCAAAAAGGAGCGTGTTGGACGCCTTCTTAAGATGCACGCAAATAAACGTGAAGAGATTAAAGAGCTTCCAGCTGGTGAAATAGGTGCAGTTGTAGGGCTTAAGTATACCCTTACTGGTGATACACTGTGTGATGAGAATCACCCGGTAATTTTGGAGAAAATGGAGTTTCCAGAGCCAGTTATCAGTGTGGCTGTGGAGCCAAAAACAAAAGCAGACCAAGAGAAGATGGCTACAGCTTTGGCAAAACTTGCTGAAGAGGATCCAAGCTTTAGAGTCCACACTGATGAAGAGACTGGACAAACCATTATTTCTGGTATGGGTGAGTTGCACTTAGAGATTATTGTGGATCGTATGAAAAGAGAGTTTAAAGTGGATGCAGAGGTTGGTCAGCCACAAGTTGCGTACCGTGAAACTATCAAAACACCAGTGGATCAAGAGTATAAATATGCAAAACAGACAGGTGGGCGTGGTCAGTATGGTCATGTCTTTATCAAGCTTGAGCCTCAAGAGCCAGGTAAAGGGTATGAGTTTGTTAACCAAATTACTGGTGGTGTGATTCCAAAAGAGTATATCCCAGCAGTTGATAAAGGGATCCAAGAGGCTATGCAAAATGGTGTAGTGGCTGGCTATCCTGTAGTGGATGTGAAAGCTACGCTTTATGATGGAAGCTACCATGATGTTGACT
>WGAX01000109.1 GCA_015494595.1 Nitratiruptor sp. | reverse complement strand
AGCTCTGGCTCGCCATCTGTTTTAAAAGGATTAAAATTGACACTTACAGGATAGCCACTCACACTACACTCTGGTAAAGGATCAGGATCCTCTTCATAAAAGACTGGTGGAATATTTTGAGCATTTTTATATGGCCAAAGCACGATAGAAGGATTTTGCTTTGCAAGATTTTTTAAAGCATTTTGATAACTTGAAGCTGCAATCTTTTTATTACGATTGGCACAAATACCATATACTGCATATCCATAGCCGCTAAACTCCTCTCCTACACATAGAGCTGCTACCTCTTTATTGCCCATATCAAAGGTGGAGACTGAGCCATATCCATAACTTGCACTCTTTTCAAAGGCCCCGCCAACCTCATCAATCGTAAAATCCAAAAATCCAAAGCGGTGATAAATAGCGCTAAAGAGCCCATCAATGGCATCTTCTATATCTTTATCCCCCCCTGCAATATTTTCACTCACTTGTCTACTAGGATAGCCAGCATATACTGCCCTATCTGCTGGGGTAATACCGGTAAAATGGGGATAACCTTGCGACTCATAATGAGAAAAAACATTATTAGCAATCATATATCGATTGTGGTTTTTTGCTGCCTGCTCTAAAATCTGGTTTTTTGATAAAGGAATCATACCAGCCCCTGCTCGCAGCTGATTCAAATAACTATAACCATCAGCCAGTGAGTTTGCCACCCATACACAAATCAGCAAAAGCCCCAAAATTCTCATACACTCTCCTTATATATCTTTATTGATAAATCCATCCAAAATAAAAAACTCCATCTTCCATCCACTCTTTTGTAAAGGCAGCTGCTTATACTCTTTTGGAAGTGGGAGCTTTTTACCTTTTGCACACGCCATTAAAACCTGACTTAAACTCTCATCCAATGGATAAAGTAGCACCAAATCGTGCGAAGTCTTATAAAATAGCGCTACATCAAACCCTCCTTTAAATATTATTATCCCATCACTTGAAAAAAACTCCTCAAAAGAGTGATTAAAGATTTTTTCTATAATCTCCCTATACTCTTTATCAAAATCATATTTTGGAGGTAAATCATCTAACTCTACATATAGTCTTTGTCCATTAGGTAAAACTACAAGTTTTCTTTCTATCTGCAATGCATCGAGCATATCAGACTCTTTATGCACCACTTTTATAGACCACTGCTGCTGGCACTTTTTATTATAAAGCATTAATTTATTACCTTGTAGTTTTATCAAGAGTGGATTAGAATATTTTATCAACCATATCCCCAACAAAATAAAAACAATCAACACAAAAAGTAATCCTATTTTCATATTAAGCCTTTAAACTACAAAGATGTATAATTATACAATCTCTTATAAGGAAAGCATATTGACGCTGGCACTTAAATATCGTCCAAAAAGATTTGAAGAGCTTATTGGTCAAGAGGCAATTTCGCAAACGCTGCAGCGGGCTTTGCAAACCAAGCAGCTCTCGCATGCCTATCTCTTTAGCGGGCTTAGAGGCAGCGGCAAAACAAGTACTGCTAGAATCTTTAGCAAAGCCTTGCTTTGTGAAAAGGGACCTACAAGCACACCTTGCGATGAGTGTCAAAACTGCATAGCAGCCAATGAGCATCGCCACATTGACATTATAGAGATGGATGCTGCCAGCAATAGAAAAATTGATGATATTAGAGAGCTTATTGAGCACACCAAATATAAGCCAGCCCTTGGACGATATAAGATTTTTATCATCGATGAGGTGCATATGCTTACTAAAGAGGCTTTTAACGCTCTTTTAAAGACTCTTGAAGAGCCTCCTGAGTATGTAAAATTTATTTTAGCTACTACAGATCCTCTAAAGCTACCGGCTACAATCCTTAGCCGAACACAACATTTTCGCTTTAAAAAGATTGCCCAAAGCGATATTATTCACCACTTAGAGCATATTTTACATTTAGAAAATGTGGAATTTGAGCCAAAAGCTTTGGAAATCATTGCTAGAAGTGGGGAAGGGAGTTTGCGAGATACTCTTACACTTTTAGAGCAAGCCATCACTTATGCAAAAGGTACTATAACTACTCAAAGCGTTACCAATATGCTAGGGCTTGTAGATCCAAAAGTTATTGAAGAGCTTTTCAAAGCAATTTTGGATCAAGATAAAAATAGAGTTTTAGAGTTGATTAAAAATATTAAAGAGTATCAAACCCAGATGATTTTGGATGAGATGATAATCTATCTTAAGACAAATCTTTTTAGTGGCTCAAAAAAGCTCTCATTAATGCTGTATGAGCGTTTCTTTAAAATTCTAAGTGAGAGTAAAAGTATGCTCTTTTTTAGCAGTGATGATGAGTTCATTTTGCTTTTAACTGCTCTAAAACTTCTAGAAGCTACTAAACTCAAAGAGATTGAGGAGCTTATTGAGGAGCTAGAGAGTAAAAAGCTTTCTAAACCACTACAGCCATCACTTATTGCTCCTCCACCTCCAACCCCAAAATCGCAAAACAATCTTTTTGAGCTTCTGATCCAAAAGCTTTATGATAGAAGTTACGAGCTTGGAGAGTGCTTTAGCAAAAGCGTGCGATTTGTCTCATTTGAAAATCAAATCCTTAAATGGCAAAGTGAGCCTTTAGGAGAGTGTAAGGAGCGCCTCAAACACGCCTACCCTATTATCAAACACTTTGT
>WGAX01000108.1 GCA_015494595.1 Nitratiruptor sp. | reverse complement strand
GGAGAGTGGGAATTTCTTTGATGTAAAATTACAAAGTTGCTTTTGTTAAAATCCACCTTTTTGAGATACTCTATCAACTTCTCATCATACCCTTTAAACACTTTTGTAATATCTGCAAAGTCTGCTAATACGCCCCCGATAACAAAAAGATTTTGGGTGGTGATATAGTGGGTGCTAAAACCTTTCTCTTTGGCTAGATGCAGTAGGTTTGTGGTGGGTTTGATGAGTGGTGCAATATTTTGGGGCTCTCTTTTCAGGGCAAAAAAGCTTGGCACGCTTACATCTGTAGTTACTCCCCCGCTATACCCCCAGGTATAGAGGAAGTTGGGCCTATTTTTGATGCTATCAAGATATGGGGTGGAGATTTTAGGATAGCCAAAGAGGCTCATATATCTAGCATTGAGACTCTCTCCCATAATGACGATGATATTTTTGGCTAGAGGCTTGGAAATATCTTTGGCCTGATACTCTTTAAAAGTAGGGCGCTTTTTTGTGGTAAAAAACTCTTTTGCCAGATACCACGACAGAGCGTTAAATGTATTTTTAAAAGAGAGCGATGTGGCTTTTGGCAAGTAGATATAGGCTCTTTTTCTTTTTATTGCACTTATTGGGCCAAGTGCTAAAAGTAAAACTATAATAAGCGGCGCATAGCGAATGGATGGGCGCTTTAGTTTTAGAAAAAGAGCGAGCAGTAGTATTTGAAAAACAGAAAGCAAAAGAGGCAAATAGGTGTATTGTATGATTTCACCAAGTGTATCCAAAATTTCTGGGATTTGGTCACTCATAGCGATCTCATAGGGCATCAAATAGGAGTGAAAGTAGCTAAAATGAAATAGCTGCACAAAGCTAAGAGTCGCGATAAATATAGCAAACAGAAGGCGCAAAGCATAGCTTTTGATGGAGAGAATCAGATAGCTTAAGAGCAAAAGTGCAGCTATCTCTTTGAAAATAGATAGATCAAAGTGCAAGTAATGGGGATAAAAGAGCTTAAAAACAATATCGGGAAGTAAAAATATAGAAGTTAAGATGAGTGTATCGCGTAGTTTTAGCAAAAGCAACCTTTTTAGTATAATTGCAAAAAGGAGTTTAATGGTTTGTGTCTTTGATTGTGAAACTATACCAGATATTGAGCTTATTCGCAAAACATACGATGTGAGTGGTGATGATTTAGAGGCGACGCAACAAGCGTTAGCTCAGCATCAGCAAGCTACCAACTCTACATTTTTGCCTCTGCCATATCATAAAATTGTAGCTATTAGTATTGTTGTAGCAGACGACTTTGGAAGATTTAAGGAGGTTAAAACCTCTACAGGCAAAGATGAAAAGGAGAAAATAGAGCGTTTTTTAAAGATTATTGATGAGTATAATCCTAGATTGGTCTCATTTAATGGCAGAGCTTTTGATCTACCAATGCTTTTGCTAAGAGCAATGAAATATAATCTCTCCTGTCCTGCTTACTTTAATCAACAGGATCAAAAACATAATAAAACAAAATGGGAAAATTACCGGGCGCGCTACTCTGAGCGCTTTCATCTAGATCTTTTAGATGTTTTGGGTAACTTTGGAGCAGCCAGAGCCCTTAAGCTTGATACCATCTGCCAGATGGTAGGACTTCCTGGAAAATTTGATGTCAGTGGTGAGGATGTACTAGAGCTCTATTATGAAAATAAGCTTGATAAGATTGAGAGCTATTGTGAGAGTGATGTGCTCAATACCTATCTGCTCTTTTTGAAATATGAGCTTTTAAAAGGGCATATAACTCTTAAGGATTATAGAGATATTTTGTGGCAGATGAGCCATAAACTACCAGATAGAGAGTATAAAGATGTTTTTATAAATTTTTTGCAAAAGGAGAGCAATGGTAGTAACAGAGATTGAAGAGTTTTCAGAGATACGCCCACGGGCTAGGGCGTATCTGTGCTTTTTACTGCAGCGCTACATTCCAAACTATGTGCCTGATCCCTCGCTGGATAATATTATTAATGCTCTAAAAATCTTAAAAAAGGAGCTTCCACACGCAGAGGCTTTCTATATTTTGGACAAAAAAGGAAATCAGATTATTGATGCAATTTCAAATAATTCAGAGTATAGAAAGGGCAAAGGGATTAATAGAAGTATGCGTGCTTACTACTATAGAGCAGTAAGAGAGAAGCGATGTATATTAACTGACCCTTACCCCTCCCTACTTTCACACGAGTTAACTGTTACAGCTTCATATCCCATTTATGATGATGAGAAGCGTTTAGTGTATATAGTGTGTGTAGATATATCTCTAAAAGATCTTTTAAAGATGTTTCATCCAAGCTCAGTAGACTCCTATTTTGGCTCTTTTGTTAAATCCTCCTATGCCCTTTTTACTTTTGCTCTATTAGTAGTGGCGATTTTACTCTTTAGCAAGGGGGTGATGAGCGTATTGGCTTATGGGATCCATTTTCAAAACCTTGATATTAAGGAGATATTTGAGTCTACCATTTTGATTACGCTCTCACTAGCTATTTTTGATCTAGTTAAGACTCTTTTTGAAGAGGAGGTTTTGGGACATCATAAGCGCAAAGAGGCAGGTGATATACACAAAACTATGATAAGATTTCTGGGCTCGATTGTGATAGCCCTATCTATTGAAGCATTAATGCTGGTATTTAAGTTTGCAATTATTGGGCCAGAGAAGATTTTGTATGCAGTCTATTTGATAGCAGCTGTGACACTACTACTCTTTGGGCTATCCTTTTATCTTAAGACAATAGCACAAAAAGAGGAAGAATGAGAATTGCTATAGTTGATTACAATATGGGGAATTTGCGTAGTGTGAAAAATGCTTTTGATAAACTTGGCGCAGATGCCATAGTTGAAAATGATGCTGAAAAAATCAAAGAGTATGATAAGCTGCTTTTACCAGGTGTTGGGGCATTTGGCGATGCGATGGAGCACTTAGAGAAAAGCGGGATGAGAGAGGCTTTACTGGAGTTTGCAAAAAGTGGCAGATATATGCTAGGGATTTGTCTTGGTATGCAGCTGCTTTTTCAAAAAAGCTATGAGTTTGGTGAGCATCCTGGACTTGGACTTATTGAGGGTGAAGTGGTGCCTTTTGATAAGAGTAAGTTTCCCCATAGGCTCAAAGTCCCTCATATGGGCTGGAATGAGCTTTTTGCCAAATCAAGCCCTCTCTTTCAAGGGCTTCCAGAGGCTTTTTATCTCTATTTTGTGCATAGCTACCATACCGTATGCCCTGAGGATGTGGCAGTTGGCAAGAGCTTTTATGGCTATGAGTTTGTGAGTGCTGTGCAAAGAGATAATATCTTTGGTTTGCAGCCCCATCCTGAGAAATCTCACAATGTGGGATTAAAGATTTTACAAAATTTTGTGGAGTTGTGATGGAGATTTTACCTGCAATTGATCTAAAAAATGGCAAATGTGTGCGCCTTACCAAAGGGTTGATGGAGAGTGCGAAGATTTACAGCGATGAGCCCTGGGAGGTTGCTAAGAGGTTTGAGGATCTGGGTGCAAAGTGGCTGCATCTTGTAGATCTCAATGGTGCATTTGCAGGAGAGCCCAAAAATTTAGAGCAGATTGAAAAGATACGAGCCAACACCGAACTCAAAATCGAGCTGGGTGGTGGGATCAGAGATGAGGATACTATAAAGCGCTATATCGATCTTGGTATCAATCGCCTCATACTTGGCTCCATCGCCGCCAAAAATCCAGACTTTGTCAAAGAGATGGCTGCAAAATATCCCATAGCTGTGGGCATTGATGCGATCGATGGCTATGTGGCAGTGGAAGGTTGGGCAAAGACTTCAAGTATGAAGGCAGTGGATCTAGCTAAAGAGTTTGCAAAAAGCGGTGTTGAAGCAATAATATGCACCGATGTTGGTAAAGATG
>WGAX01000107.1 GCA_015494595.1 Nitratiruptor sp. | reverse complement strand
CCAAGACTTCCTCCCGCTTTGCTAAAGGCGTGGCGTACGGCTGCAACGGTTCTATTTTTGTTGTCAGTCAAGCACTCCACCATTAATGCCACGCCCCCTGGACCATACCCCTCATAGGTAATCTCTTCATATTTAACACCGGGTAGGTTCCCGCTTGCTTTATCGATTGCCCTTTTGATGTTGTCTTGAGGCATAGAGACAGCTTTTGCTCTCTCTATGGCAAGTCTTAAGGCTGCATTAGTTTCAGGATTTGGACCCCCGTCTCTTACAGCAGTCATAATATCGCGCACGGCTTTTGTAAAGACTTTGCCCTTTTTGGCATCTTCTTTAGCTTTGATATGTTTAACTTTTGACCATTTGTTGTGACCAGCCATAAAAGCTCCTACTCTCTAAATTTGGGTAAAATTATATCAAAAAGGGTGCATAAATGGTTTTACGAGATCAAAGAAGTATTGAGAAGATTAAGAAAAGATTGCTAGAGCACTATCCAGACGCACAAACGGAGCTCCAATACAACAGCTTATATGAGCTGCTTGTAGCAGTGATGCTCTCAGCCCAGTGCACAGATAAGAGAGTTAATATTATTACACCTAAGTTTTTTAAAAAGTATCCCACTATTGAAGCATTATCTAACGCTACTCTTGATGAGGTTAAGGAGCTCATAAAGAGCTGCTCCTTTTTTAACAATAAAGCCAAAAATCTTGTGGCAATGGCAAAAATGGTGGTTGAAAAGTATAATGGCAAAATCCCAGAGGATGAAAAAGAGTTAGTGAAGCTTCCAGGGGTGGGTAGGAAAACTGCTAATGTGGTGATGATAGAGTATTTTCATAAAAATTTGATGGCGGTAGATACCCATGTCTTTAGAGTAGCCCATAGGCTTGGGCTTAGCGATGCTACAACCCCTGAAAAGACAGAAGAGGATTTAGTGAGAGCTTTTAAAGATGATTTGCCAGCTCTGCATCAGGCGATGGTGCTCTTTGGGCGCTACGTCTGCACAGCCAAAAATCCAAAATGTGATGAGTGCTTTTTGTATGATCTATGCGAGTGGGAGGGCAAGAGGGCTAAAAAAGCTTAAAAGCTACATAAAGCAGCCCTGTTACAAGCCCCGCAATTACGCCGGCTAGCAGATCATCTCCCATAACCCCAATCCCTCCAGGGAGTTTATCAAGTTTGCCAATATAGGAGGGTTTTGTAATATCAAAAAAGCGAAAAAGTAGAGTGGCAATAGCAATCCACCACCATGAGGTATCTGGCAAAATAGATATAGCAATCCAGACTCCTGCTATCTCATCTATGACAATTTTTGGATCGTCGTGTGAATGGTGCTGCTCTTCATAGGTGTTGATCTCTTTTATGGCGATGATACTAATAAGAATGGATAAAAGAAAAAGAGAGGATTGAGGAAGATAGTGTAAAAAAAGGGCAGCAAAGAGCGCTCCTGCAATGCTTCCCCAAGTTCCTGGTGCTTTTGGCAAAAGTCCACTGTAACATCCTGTTAAAAAGCAGTACTGCATAACTCTCCTTATGTTAAAGAGGTGGTTTGGTAGAGCTTCATAAGCTCAATATAGAAATCTTTTTCGTTGTGCTTTACCATAAGTCCGGGATTTGGAATAAGATCAGCAAAAAGCTTTTCTAAATTTTTGAATCGATTTGGGAAAAGCTCGCTTAAAATAATAGCGCTAATCTCCTTTCTAACCAATACAGCAGGGGGCAAGATACCAAGTTTTAAGAGCTCTAAAATAGAGTCTGCGTGATAGGAGATGTGGTGGTGTGAGCCGTGAGGGCAAGTGTTGGTGCTCACAAGGGTTTTGCACTCATTGCAGTAGACAAATTCGCTAATAGTCTCAATAGTAATAGTAATTCCTTTAAGATTATCAAAGATACTTTTGACACTATTTTTATCATAATAGAGCCCAAGTCCTGCATGATTCTTGCCAACAACCAGTTTGGTGCAGCCAAAGTTTTGCGCCACGATTGCATCTAAAATAAGCTCATTGAAGCCGGCAAATATATAGGTATTTTCTAGAGGCACAATGAGGACTCTATTTTTTGGAAGATAGTTTTTGACGAAAAACTCTAGTGTCTTTTTGCGAAGCTCATAGGAGAACTCCTCTTTTACATATGGTTTTAGTAAAAAAAGCACTACCAGATCATTCTCTTCTAAGGTAAGTCGAATAAGTCTTTCGTGGGCTCTGTGTAAAGGTTTGGCAGCTAGCATAATGGCAGCTACATTTTTGGCTTTAAGCTCCCTTTTTCTTTGTGCTATAAGCTCTTTAGTCTTTTTAAGCTCCTCAAACTCTACCCAAAAATCTCCACTAATAGCGTAGTTGCCAAGTCTTTTGAGTGTTGTTGCAATGCCGGGATGAGAAGTGTCTGAGGTGCCATAGATATTTTTGAGTCTTTCTAAAGGATCGATCTCAAATACCTCTTCGGTTGTAATCTCTCCAACCTTTTTATTATCTTCATAAAGCTCAACAATGTCTCCCTTTTGCAACTGCTGCAACACTTCCATATTGCGTTTTCCGCCAGGGGCAAAGATAAAGGAGAAGGGGAAAGATTTCTCTTTGTACTCTTTTGTTCTATCCACCTTTTGAGCCTCCTGGCGGCTCATCAGTTTGTCTACGGGGTGGAGTAATCCCTCTTGGGCAAGTGCTAATGTAGCTAAAGCCTCTCTATCGATAAAGAGTCTATTTTTTCTTGAAGATTTCATACTTCTTCCTTTTCTCCCACAAACTCTTGCGAGAGATACCAAGCTTCTTTGAAAGAGTAGTATCGGGAAATTTGTGCTGATAATTGAGAATGATATACTTCACATACTCATCAATCGTCAAAATATCGTTGCGATCAAAAATTTTATTGTCACTTTTGAGCTCAATTGTTTTAAAAGGGATCTCCTCTTCAAGATTTTCTGTTGTGGATACGATAGCGCGTTTATTCTCAATAATCTCTAAAAAGAGGAGCTTCTCACTCTTTTTAAGGGTTTGATAATCAGTGATGTAGAGCAGTTGGGATTTTTTCTCATTTTTGATTTTGCTAAGGATCCCTTTTTGGGTAAGTGAGTAGAAACGAAAAGGCTCATCTAAAAGCTTTGCAAGCTCAAAAGCGTAGGCATCTGCATATTTTTGATAGTTGGTTTTGATAAAAAGAGGAAGGGGATCTTTTATAGAGATGTTCTCAATGTGAAGCCCCTTAAAGGAGTTTTGAATATACTCTTTATAGGCTAGATTCTCCTTTTTTAATCTTTCATGCTCAATAAAGTGTTTCATCTTTCTAATGAGCTCCTCCATCATAAAGGGCTTAATAACATAGTCGTTGGCTCCTTTGATAAGAGGCTCAGAGACGGTATCGTGGGAGATATAGGAGACTAAAAGAATAATAATTTTCTCTTTGAAAGCCTCTAATACCGGATAGAAGTCCTGTCCATTGATATTGGTGGAGAGTAAAACAACATCATAGGTTTTATCTTCCAGTGCCTCTTTGATACCGGCTGCAATAGTACAGTTGTAACCAATCTCTGCAAGTTTGGCAGAGATACTTTGGGCTAAATAGATGTCACTCTCAACAATTAATACTTTCATTTCCTACTCCAATCATAAAAGTGCAAAGTGGCAATCGCCTGGGCTGCAATTCCCTCTTTTCGTCCAATAAATCCAAGCTTTTCGGTAGTTGTAGCTTTAATATTTACTTGGTGCAAAGAGATGCCCAAAATCTTAGCAATACTTCGCTGCATTGCTGATTTATACTCTTGCAGTTTTGGGGCTTGAGCAATGAGGGTAAGGTCAATTGCATCAATCACAAACCCGCAGGAGGTAAGGAGTTTGACACACTGTTGCAGTAATACTTTTGAATCAATCCCCTCATACTCTTTGGCACTGTCTGGAAAAAGCTCGCCAATATCGCCAAAATTGGCAGCTCCTAGTAGCGCATCAATAATAGCGTGGATCGCTACATCTGCATCGGAGTGTCCAGCAAGTCCTAAATGGTAATCAATCTGTACGCCGCACAAAAAGAGGGGGCGATTGTGGCAAAATGGATGGACATCAAAGCCTTGTCCAATCAATTGTTTGTAAAGAGGTGGTTTAAGACAAGGAAGAGTTTGCAGATCCTCCTTGAAAGTGAGCTTTTTTTGGGCAAGATCTCCCTCCACATAGAGCACTTTTGCGCCAATTGCTCGCATTGCGCTGCTCTCATCTGTAAACTCTTTACCTTGGAGGGCTTTGCGTAAAAGGTGTGTGCGAGAGAGTTGAGGTGTTTGAATAAGTTTAACTTCGCTTCTGTTGATTGTTTCATTTTTATACACAACCGTATCGATAGCTGGGACATAAGGCACAACGCAGTCACCATCTTTGCAAGCAAGAATACGCTCAATTACCTCTTCTTTGATACAGACTCTTGCAATAT
>WGAX01000106.1 GCA_015494595.1 Nitratiruptor sp. | reverse complement strand
TTGATCCTTACTTCAAGTCTTGAGAGTAGATGGATGAGTAAAAGTTATTTGATGCAAGGAATGGGAGAGGGACTAAATTTTATAGAGGCAGGTTTTCGTTTACGCTATGAAGTAAAAAGGGAGTTTGCTCCATATATAGGGGTAAGTGTAACAAGAAACTTTGGTGCCGCAAAGAGAGTAAATGGGCAGAGTGAGAGCTCTTTTGTGTGGGGTATTCGTTTTTGGTTTTAATTACAATGAGAAAAGGAGCAATAGTGACACGACGAAATTTTTTGCAAACAGGTGTGATAGCAGCAGCTGCTTTGGTGGATGCAAACGCTTTTTGGGGTGAGAGGTTTAGAGGTTTTTTTGAAAAATCTTATCGAGATTATCAAAAGGAGCTTTTACTTTATAACAGAGAGCTTCCTATTCCAGCGCTTGCAAAATATCGCTATGAAGAAGAGTATAAAGTCTTTGATATGCATATTCAAGAATCACTTCATCCATTTTTTGAGGGAGAGCTAACAAGAACTTATGGCATTAATAGTAGCTATTTGGGAGAGACAATTGTAATGAAAAAGGGTGATAAAATTAAAATTAACTATTCAAACCATCTCAAAGAGCCTACTACAATGCACGGTCATGGTATGCATGTGCCTGCTAAAATGGATGGAGGTGTGCATCAAGTGATTGTACCTTTTGCTACTTGGAGTGCAGTGTATGAAGTGAAGCAAGAGGCAGCCACAAACTGGTATCATCCCCATTTGATGGGTGAAACGGCACGCCAAGTCTATCAAGGGTTGGCAGGAGTGATTATTATTGAAGATGAGCAGAATTTGCCAAAAGAGTATGGTGTAGATGATATACCATTAATAATCCAAGAGAGGAGATTTATTAATAATCAAATCGACTACTCTCCCTCTCGAATGGAGCTGATGCGAGGATATAGGGGAGGAGAGATGGTAGTCAATGGAGCAATTGCACCCAAATTTCAAGCAACTACGCGTTTTCTTCGCTTGCGTCTGCTTAATGGCTCTAATGCCTCTATTTTTAAGCTTGGCTTTTTAAATCAAAAAAGTTTCTATCTTATTGGTGGTGATAACTCTTTATTACCAAATGTTTCTAGATTATCCTCTATCCTATTATCTCCTGCAGAGCGTGCAGAGATTGTTGTAGATCTTCAGGGTTTAGAGGGTAGCTCTTTGTATCTGTTTGATAAATTAAGTGGAAAAGAGGTTATGAAGATAGAGGTGGCTTCAACACTCAAAAAGAATATTTTTGATCCAAATCATCTTATTTGGCTTGAAGAGGTGCCTGAGCCTGTTAAAAGAAGGAAATTTGTGTTTGGTATGCGAAGAATGCGATTTACTATCAATGGCAAAAGTATGGATAGAAATCGCATAGATGAGTATATAAAGCTTAATGAGCCAGAGGAGTGGATTGTAGAAAATCCGATGAGAATGGCGCACAATTTTCATATGCATGCTACCCATTTTAGAGTGATTGAGCGAAATGGAAGTAGTGCTAATGTAAGAGCCTGGGAGAGGGGATACAAGGATACGGTATTTTTAGCCCCTGGTGATAGGGTGAAGCTTAGAGTAGTAATGAGAGATTTTGCAAGTGCAACAGATCCCTATATGTATCATTGTCACTTTTTGGAGCACGAAGATAATGGTATGATGGGACAGTTTGTGGTTATTTAAAAAAGAGTGTAAAGGTTATTTGATCCTTTGTTGTAGTTACTTTGATACGAAAATTGTATTTTTGGCATACGGTTTTGACAATACTCAAACCTATGCCAAATCCCCCACTGCTGCTACTGCCTCTAGCATAGCGCTCAAAGAGGCTCTCTACATCTTTTGGGAGAGATGATGCAAGATAGTTGGTAATTGTAAATTGGCACGATTCTAAAGATATAGCAATAGGAGAGTTGATAGGGGCATATTTATAAGCGTTATCGATGAGGTTTTTTAGAAGAAGCTCTATCTCTTTGGGATCAGCTTGGATAATGCAAGAGGAGAGTTTTTTTTGTAAAGTTATCTTTTTATGCTCTTGCATCAGGCAAAAGAGGTGAAGCAGCTGATCAATAATCTCTTTTATATCTATTTGCTCTGGTGTAGTGTTGGATCCAAAGTTGATATAGGTTAGATCGTCATAAAGCTTTGTTATACGCAAGGCACTCATTTTGGCTATATGTGTGTAGCGAGATTGCTCTTTGAGTTTGCTTAAAGCTAGCATAATGGTTGTTACGGGAGTGTTGAGCTCGTGGGTGCTGTCTTTAATAAAACGATCCAGCTCTTGGATGCGTCTTTGCCAAGGTCTTAAGAAAAGCTTGCCAAGATACCATCCAATTGCTAAAAGGGGGATAAAGGAGAGGATTGCGATGAGCAGATTTTTATAAAGGATTGCTCTTTTTTCTCTTTTGTAATTGCAGTCTCTTACAATAATAGTATCGATACCAAGATGCCCTTTTGCCCCTTTTTCTACATAGTAGGCGCAACCATCAATAATAGCGAACTCTTGCTCTATTTTTTGTGGGAGTTTAAAGGTGCCTTTGATTGGGTGATTCTTGCTGTCTAAAAGGAGATATGCTACTCTTTTGTCAATGAAAAAGGGTTTATGCACCATATGAGCATCTATTGCTCTAAAGGCTATGGTGGTGGCTTGATTATGGAGTTTTGTAGCAAGGCGCTCTTGTAAGTTTTTAATTCCCATTTTATAAAGGAGGCTTGTAAAACCTATGATAGTGATGGTAATAGCTCCAAAATAGGTAACTAAAAAGAGCCCTAAGGAGCGCTTTTTAAGGAAGTATAAATTCATATCCTACACCTCTAATGGTATGGATGCGCTCTTTAAAAAATTCTCGTAAAAGTTTGATATAGGTGCGAATAGTAGCATTTGTGGGGATCTCTTCCCAGATGTTTGCAATGAGCTCCTCTTTAGTGATGAGCCTGTTGGGATGGGTTACAAAGTAGTGGAGAATCTGGGAAGCTTTGGGAGGTAGAGGGATCTCTTTGTCATTTTGATATAAAAGATGTTTTTTGGGAAAAAATTGGTAATCATCAATATTGAAGTGCTCTTGCTGAAGATTATAAATCTTTAAAACATATGCAACTCTGGCATCGAGCTCCTCAAACTCAAAGGGCTTTTTTATGTAATCATCACACCCTATTACAAAACCGTTTTTAAGGTCTTGTGCAGAGTTAAGAGATGTGATAAAGATTGCTGGAGTTTTATTGTGCTGCTCTCTTAAATTTTTTAATAGATTTGAGCCTTTAATGCCTGGCACATTAATATCTAACAAAAGCAGATCTACACTATTTTTGTAAAGATACTCATACGCTTCATCCCCGTTGGTAAAAGTAATTACTTCATAACCCTTTTCCCTTAAGTGCTCTTCAATAAGCTCTGCTAAAAGCATATCATCTTCTAAAAGCAAAATTTTCATTTTTTTTCCTTATATATTTGTACAGCAGCTCTGCTTTGCAAATCTCTCTTTTGCAAGATGATAAAGAATCAATGCCCAAAGAGTAAAAGAGCTTGTAATCATGAAAATAGATGGTTTTTCTTGGATATGTACGATGCTTTTGATGTCAATATCTTTAAAGAGCCAGTCAAGCCCCAGACCAAAAATCATTGAGCCTATGGCAATAACACCAAGATAGATAGCTACTGCTTTGCTGCCTAGCATCTTTTTGACCACACCAATAGTGACAGTATTGGTAGCTGGTCCTGCGCTTAAAAAGACAAAAGCAGCCCCGGCGCTTACCCCATTAAGCATCAAAGCTGCTGCTATTGGCAGTGAGGCTGTCGCGCACACATACATAGGCACGGCAATGGCAACTGCTATAAAGTATGAGAGCCATACATTTTCACTCAGATAACTACTCAAATTCTCTGGAATCGCTACGGTGATAGCGGCGCCAATGATGAGTCCCCAAAACAAGGGCTTTGCAATATCTCCAAGGAGCGTAATGAAGCCATATTTCAAAGCGTTAATAATGGAAAACTTTCTCTTTTTTTCTTTGCATCCGCAGCTATCTTCACAGCAGCTATTTTGGGGTGTGAATGTTTGAAATTTTATAGGATTGAGATTTTTCTCATTTTTAATGGAAAATCTTCTTTCTTCACTCTTTTCAAAATTGACAAGTATCCCAGCTGCTATTGCCAAAAGAATAGATGTTACTATCCTATAGAGCGTAAAGATCCAACCAAACATTCCAAAAGTAGCCAAAATAGAATCTATTCCTGTAATTGGGGTGGAAATCAGAAAGCTTAGCACCGCTCCTTTGCTAGCGCCACTCTTTTGTAGAGCTGTAGCAAGGGGTATTACTCCACAAGAGCAAACAGGAATAGGGATACCAAAAAGCGTGGCTTTTATAACTGAGCCAAGAGAGCTTTTACCAAGATGCTTTTTGATAAACTCTTCAGGAATGAGCTCATGTAAAATTCCTGCTATCAAAAGTCCAAAGAGAATGTAAATAGCCATTGCGTTGGATAACTCTATAAGAGCCTGAGCAAACTGCATAATAGATCCTTTATATAAATTACGAAAATGTTATATAATAAAAGTGTTATATAATATTGCTTGTAAAGAAATTAAGAAAGAGGAGTAGATGAAATATTTAGTAAAAGTTGCAAAAGCATTGGCAGATGAGAATAGACTAAAAGTGTTGGCATTTATACAAAAAAACGGCAAGGTGTGTGTATGCGAGGTGAGTGAGAGTTTGGGGTATTCACAACCTCTTAGCTCCAAATATCTTAAACAGCTTAAAGAGGCAGGTTTGATTGAGAGTAAAAAAGAGGGTAAATGGAGCATCTTTTTTATCAAAGATGAGCCATTAAGTAAGCCCTTTTTGGATGAGCTTCAAAAAGTTGAATTGCCTGCTATAAAGAGATGTTTGAAAAAATAATATAAAAATTCATCTAATATTACTAATATGTAC
This sequence comes from Nitratiruptor sp., assembly GCA_015494595.1. GTDB lineage: Bacteria > Campylobacterota > Campylobacteria > Campylobacterales > Nitratiruptoraceae > Nitratiruptor. The sequence continues at coordinate 13,592 of WGAX01000106.1, read as the reverse complement.
TTTAAACCATTGTAATTCTCATTAGTAAGCCAGAAAAACTCGAAAGCTTTTTTTGTATAATTGCAATAAAAAAAGGTTTGGTATGAATCTTCCAAATTGCCCAAAATGTAACAGTCCATATGTGTATGAAGATGGTGAGCTTTTAGTATGTCCAGAGTGTGGATATGAATTTAGCGCCGATGAAGCAAACAGTCAAGATGAGGGGCTTGTAGTTATTGATGTGCACGGTAATAAGCTTTGCGATGGTGATACTGTAATTGTGATAAAGGATCTCAAAGTCAAAGGCGCCAGCGGCTCTATCAAAGCTGGTACAAAAGTAAAAAATATTAGGCTTTGTGAGGGGGATCACAATATCGACTGCAAAGTGCCAGGATTTGGAGCTATGAAACTGAAAAGCGAATTTGTTAAAAAAGCATGAATGTTTTAGAGATAGAAAATCTCACTTTTGGCTATGAGAGAGAGAAGCCTCTTTTCAAAAATTTTAGTCTTACGCTCAAAAAGGGTGAGATTGTAGCCATTGTTGGAGCAAGTGGAGTTGGAAAAAGCACACTTTTAGAGCTTATTGGGGGCTTTTTGAAACCGCAAAAAGGGAGTATCAAAAAAGAGCCATTCTCTATGATTTTTCAAGATCCATACAGCTCCTTTCATCCAAGCTACACTATTATTAACCAGATTCAAGACGTGTGCTCACTTGAAGGGATTGAAGCAGTGGCCAAAGAGATGGATATAGAGGAGTCTTTGTTGTATAAGCTACCTTATCATCTAAGTGGAGGTCAACTACAAAGGTGCTCGATTTTGCGAGCTATCCAGATGCAGCCAAAACTACTTTTGGCAGATGAGCCTACAAGTGCTCTAGATAATATTACAAGTCTAAAGGTAATGCAGCTTCTTTTAAAGTATCTGGATAGAGTGGGGATACTGCTTATTACACACGATCTAGCCCTTGCAAAGTGGTGTGCTGATAGGATTATTGAGCTTAAAAGAGATTATTAGAGGATTGTTTTGGCTTTTTTATAATAAGATAGGGCTCTATGCAATATTTTACTATGCCTAAATTCAAGACATTTTGCATTTTGCTTCTCAACTCTTTTAGCCAATCCTCTTTTGGATTAGGGTAGAAGCTTGGTAGATATTGAACTTTTATGACTCCTGGATACAGCTTTAACTTTTTGCTATCAAAACGCTCTCTTGCACAGATAATGACTATAGGTTGTACTTTAAGATGGAGTTTTTCTGCTATTATTTTGGCTCCGGGTTTAAATGGCAGGAGATTAGGGCCTCTGCCTCGTGTGCCCTCTGGAAAAATTGCGATTGTTTTATCTTGCACTTTCTCTTTTGCTTCTTTAAGGAGATGTACTAAAGATTTTCGATCTTCACGATCAAGGCGAATGTTTTGGGGAAGTTTTAGGAGTAGTCCAAAAAAGGGTATATCAAAGAGCTCTTTTTTGGCAATCCAGACAAGATCAAAAGGGTAAACAGCTTCAATAACAGGAATATCTATGAAGCTAGAGTGGTTCATAATAATCATTTTTGCTTCAGGATCGGCTTCTCCTTCTACTATCACTGTAATTCCAAGAGCTTTTAAAATAGCTCGCGTAAAAAGACGCTTTATCTTTTTGTAATACTTTTTTGGAAAGATTAAAAATGCAAAAATGTTAAGTGTTACAAAGAATATAATGACTGCTGCTGCATAGATTCCTCTAATTTTTGCAAAGTTCTTCATTTTTCACCCATCCTACTAACTGTTTGTCTAGCTCTATTTTTGTATAGCCATTGACTTCATTGAGTTTGATATAGGATCTTTTTGTAGTATTGATACGAAAAATAGTACTATTTTTTGTAGGGAGAATATATATTTTACTGTTTGCTTTGACACATACTTTTTGCATAGGGATAGAGAGATAAGCTCCAAGTAGAAGTAAGAGTATACCTATAAAGCCCATAAAGATTGATCGAATCCAAATGGCAATAAGAATAAAAAGTGCTCCACTGCTAAGAATAAGAATGATCTTAACTACTCTGTTTTTATCTTGTGAAGGATTGAGCTCAGATTGCGTGCTGACAATCTCATCTTTTACATGAATATTAAATAGGACTCTTTTAAATTCTCTTTTTTTTGTATTAAAGTAACTAAACTTTAGTTGTGTAATATTTGAAGGTATAAAAGCATAGTAGATTGCCTCATTAGAGGGAAAGCTTTCATTAAACTCTTTAATTTTCTCTTTTTGCGCAACAGGGAGTGTGAAATCTTCCAAATTGCCTAAAGTAGTTGTTAAGTGTAGTACTATAAGGTTAAGCTCTTTGTTAAATTGAACGCTTTTGCCTTTTATAATAGAGAGTTTATCTGCTAAAACTCCACAAAAATCTTTTGGAGTATTGAGATTTTTGATTTGCAGCTCTTTGCCAGGTAGCGTATAAGAGAATGAGCTGCTTTGTATAGTAATATCTGGCAGCTTTACTTTTGGTGCAAGCACTTTAAAGTAGAATGTTTTATAAAAATAGAGATCATCACTTGTGAGTTTTGTATTACTGAAGCGTAAAGCTAATCCTTTTGCTTTCTGTATGGAAAAAGATGGAGGCTGTTGAGTAGTTGGATGGATAAATCTAATGGTAACGGGAAAAATTTGGTGCATAAAAAGAGTGTCTGGTAATTTATACCATGTGGCAACGGAGGCTGAGGCAGATAGTACCAATTGAAAAAAGAGTAAAAGTGCTACCTTTTTAATAAAAAAATCCTTTTATCATTGTTATGCCATCTTCGCTACCTAAAATCTTTTGGCAGGCTCTTTCAGGATGAGGCATAAGACCAAAGACATTTTTATTCTCATTACAAATGCCAGCAATCGCATCTACGCTACCATTTGGGTTATCATACTCCCCATTTTGATCGCAGTATTGCAAAATAACCTGCTCATTATCATACATTTTTTGAAGCTTTTTGGGCTCAACAAAGTAGTTGCCCTCTGCATGAGCGATAGGGATATTGAGAACTTCGCCTCTATGGAGTTGAGAGAGAAATTTATTACTATTATTTACTACTTTGATATATTGAAATTTGGAGATAAAATGTAAATTTTCATTGCGCTTCATTGCTCCTGGCAAGAGGTGTGATTCCAAAAGAATCTGAAAGCCGTTGCAAATACCAAGCACATAACCACCTTTTTTAGCAAATTGGCTCACTGCTTGCATTATAGGGCTAAATCTAGCAATAGCTCCACTTCTTAAGTAATCCCCATAGCTAAAGCCTCCCGGCAATACTACCAGATCTATATCTCTTGGAAGCTCTTGCTCTTTATGCCATACAATTGCTGTTTTTGCTCCAATACGATCAAAAGCGTATTGGGTATCAAATTCACAATTAGTACCTGGAAATCGAATAATTGCTACTCTCATTGCACAATCTCTATATCATAATCTTCAATAACGGTATTGGCTAGCAGCTTTTCGCACATCTGCTCAATCTCTTTGCGTGCTTCCTCTTTATCGGAGGCATTGAGCTTCAAGACAATCTGTTTACCAACTCTTACATCTTCTACATCTTTAAAGCCTAAAGAGCCTAGTGCGTGTTTTACTGCTTTTCCCTGTGGATCTAAAACTCCCTCTTTGAGATAGATATTGACAACTGCTTTCATTGTATCACCTTTTGGATTCTATTAAGTACTTCTTCATACGCCACTTTGACATCTCCCAAGTCGTGACGGAAAAGATCTTTATCGAGTTTCTCTCCACTTGTTTTATCCCAGAATCTACAGCTATCGGGGCTAATCTCGTCAGCCAAGATGATGTTGCCCTCGCTATCTTTGCCAAACTCTACTTTAAAATCTACCAAATTGAGATTGGCTTTGTCAAAAAAGCTTTTAAGTACAACATTGATCTCTCTGCCCAATCTTTTGAGCTCCTCAAGCTCGCTCTCATTATCTACAAGCTCCAAAATCAAAGCGTGCTCGTCATTGATAAGTGGATCGTGCAAAGCATCATTTTTGTAGTAAAACTCCACCAGCGCAAAAGGCAGTACTGTGCCATCAGCAATGCCAAGTCTTTTGGTAAGCGAGCCAGTAGCGATGTTTCTTACAACGACCTCTATCATTATCATATCAGCCTTTTTAATCACCATCTCATTTTCGCTGATACACTCTACAAAGTGGGTTTTGATGCCGTTTTTCTCTAAAAGCCTGAAAAGATTGGCACTAATTTTACAGTTTAGTGCTCCTTTGCCTTGGGCTTGGCTTCTTTTTTGGGCATCAAATGCTGTTAAATCATCTTTAAATTCAGCTATATAGAGATTGTCATTATCTGTTTGCCAGATCTTTTTGGCTTTGCCTTCATAGAGGAGTTTACTCTTTTTCACTTACTCTCCTTTGCAATAATGAGGGCTTTTAGAATATCAAAAGCCTCTTTGAGTTGTGCATCATTGTAAAGCTCTTTTTTATTGATGAGGTTTTTCTCTCCTTTTTTCTTCTCTTTCTTCTTTTTCTTTTTACCATCAATCTTTTCTAATTCACTTTTGAGATGGGCTTTGAGCTCAGCCTCCTTGAGTGCAAAAGCATCCTCTTTTTTATGTACTTTGCCAGGATAGGCGATAACATCAGGAGTAATACCTTTTGCCTGGATAGTGCGTCCACTTGGAAGATAGTAGCGTGCAATTGTTAATTTGATAGCTTCATCTTTATCGATTGGCAAAATAACTTGTACGCTCCCTTTTCCAAAGGTTTTTTCTCCTACTATAACTGCTCGTTTATGATCTTGCAGTGCTCCGCTTACAATTTCGCTGGCACTAGCACTTCCACCATTGACTAGTACAACCACGGGCACATCTGTAATAGTTGCACTTTTGTGGGCATAGTAGACTCTATTTTCACTCTTTACTCTACCTTTTTGGGAGACGATAATACCCTTATCGATAAAGAGATCGCTAAATCCTACTGCTTGATCCAATAGACCTCCTGGGTTATTACGCAGATCTATAACTATTCCTTTAATATTTCTATTTTTTTGTAAAATTTTCTTCACATCTTTGACCACTTTTTTGTCAAAATTGGTGATACGAATATAAAGATATTCCGGTTTGAGAATATGTTTTGCATAGACAGACTTTACTTTAATAATAGCTCTTGTAATCTCTACTACAAAGGGTTTTGCCTCTCCTTTTCTAAAAATAGTAAGTTTGATTTTTGTGCCGGGTTTTCCCCGCATTAGATTGACTGCTTCATCAAGAGTCATATCAAGGGTAGATTTGTCATTGATTTTTAAAATAATATCCCCAGCTTTGAGTCCTGCTTTATCTGCAGGAGTTCCTTCAAGAGGCGCAATGACTGTCAGAGCTCCATCGCGCATCCCAACAGTAATTCCAAGCCCTCCAAACTCTCCTGAGGTTTGGATCTGCAGCTCTTTATAGTGTTTTTTATCCAAATATGCTGAGTGTGCATCAAGATTGCTCAACAGTCCTGCAATAGATTTTTCAATAATTGTTTGAATAGAGAGTGGATCTACATAGTATCTTTGAACAGTATTAACCACCTTGGTAAATTTTGCAATAGCTTCAAGTTTAGCTGTAATATTGTTGTCATACTCCTTTTTGGCAAATAGAAAACTTGTGCTTAAAAATGCTGCTGCAATACCTATATAAAACGGTTTAGTTTTTATCATCGAATATGCCCTCTATAGCTGATTTTGAAACCCAATTATATGAAAAGAATACTAAAAATTGGCTAAATAGAAAAAATCTAAGTTTTGCTACAAAAGTATCAAAAAATTTTATAGAAGTATGATAATATTAGCGCAACGAAACAGAATAAAGGAGTGCGTATGAGTAACATATTTGAAAAATTGACCCACAAGATGACTGAAACGCTTGATAGTGCAGTAAGTTTAGCACTGCACAATAAAAATCCAGAAGTAGATGTAGCCCATATGCTTTGGGCACTTTTGACAGATAGCTCATCAATTCTCAATCAAGCCCTCAATAAAATGGGCATAGACAAGGCTGCTATTGAGTTAGAGGCCAAAAGTGCAGCAGATAGATTGCCAAAAGTCTCTTCTATTACCAAAGAGAATATCAAAATAAGCAGAGCGCTTGCCGAGAGTTTGCAAAAAGCTGAAGGTTTGATGGTAAGAAACGGGGATCAATATCTAGCTGTTGATACCTGGATTGAGGCAAATATTGATCATCCAGTCTTTAAAGAGGTTCTTGGCAAGTATGTGGATCTCTTTGAGCTTAAAAAGACATTAGAGGCTATAAGAGGTGGTAAAAAGATTGAGTCTCAAACTGCAGAAGAGACACTAGAAGCGCTTGAGAAGTATGGAATTGATCTGACCAAAAAAGCAGCAGAAGGTGAGCTCGATCCAGTTATTGGACGGGATGAAGAGATCCATCGTGTTATGCAAATTCTAATCCGTAAGACCAAAAACAATCCGATCCTTTTAGGTGAGCCAGGCGTTGGTAAGACTGCTATTGTAGAAGGATTGGCTCAAAGAATTGTAAATAAAGAGGTGCCTTTGAGCCTGCAAAATAAGCGTGTGGTAGCTCTTGATATGACAGCACTTGTAGCAGGAGCTAAATATAGAGGGGAGTTTGAAGATAGGCTCAAAGCTGTCATTGATGAGGTGAAAAATGCCGGTAATATTATCCTTTTTATTGATGAGATCCATACAATTGTTGGAGCTGGAGCAAGTGAAGGTAGTATGGATGCAGCAAATATCCTAAAACCTGCACTTGCAAGAGGAGAATTGCACACTATTGGTGCAACTACGCTTAAAGAGTATAGAAAATATTTTGAAAAAGATGCAGCGTTGCAAAGGCGTTTCCAACCAGTCAAAGTGGAAGAGCCTACTATCAATGAGGCGTTGCAGATTCTAAGAGGACTTAGAGAGCGTCTTGAAGCGCACCACAATGTGCAGATTCTTGATAGCGCTTTGGTGGCTGCTGTGAAGCTCTCAAGCAGATATATCACAGACAGATACCTGCCGGATAAGGCAATTGATTTGATTGACGAGGCAGCAGCAGAGCTTAAGATGCAGATAGAATCTGAGCCGTTTGAGCTTAGCAAAGTGAAGCGTGAAATTCAGCAGCTCTTAGTGGAAAAAGAGGCGCTTTTAATGGAAAAAAGTAAGAAGAATGAGGAGCGCCTTAAAGAGATCGAAAAAGAGCTAGCAGATTTAGAGGAGAAAAAGCGAGCCCTTGAATCTCAATTTGAAACAGAGAAGAAGATTTTTAAAGAGATTGCTGAGATTAAAGAGAAAATTGAGCGCTTAAAAGCTGAAGCTGAAAAGGCAAAAAGAGAGGGCGATTACAACAAAGCAGCAGAGATTGAGTATGGGCAAATTCCTCAACTTGAAAAGAAACTCGAAGAGCTCAATGAGCAGTGGAGCAGGATGCAAGAGCAAGGCACACTGCTTAAAAATGCGGTTGATGAGGAGATGATTGCAAAAATTGTGAGCAAATGGACTGGCATTCCAGTGACTAAGATGCTTCAAAGTGAAAAAGAGAAGATTTTGCATGTAGAAGATGAGCTTAAAAAGTATGTAGTAGGACAAGATCAAGCAATCAAAGCGGTAGCAAGAGCCATTAAGAGAAATAAAGCAGGACTTTCAGATACTAATAGACCGATTGGTAGCTTTATGTTCCTTGGGCCAACAGGAGTTGGTAAGACTGAAACAGCTAAAACTTTGGCGAGATTTCTGTTTGATACAGAAAAGGCGCTTATACGCATTGATATGAGTGAATATATGGAAAAACATGCAGTAAGCCGCCTTGTAGGTGCACCTCCAGGATATGTTGGCTATGAGGAGGGGGGTCAACTTACTGAAGCGGTGCGTAGAAAACCATATAGCGTGGTGCTTTTTGATGAGATCGAAAAGGCGCATCCTGATGTCTTTAATATCTTATTACAAGTTTTGGATGATGGACGCCTTACAGACAATAAAGGTGTGACAGTCGATTTTAGAAATACCATTATCATTATGACTAGTAACATCGCAAGTGATAAGATAATGGAGTTTAAAGATCCAGAAGATAGGGAAAAGGCGGTCAAAGATGAGCTTAAGCGCTACTTTAAGCCAGAGTTTCTCAACCGTTTAGATGATATTGTGATATTTAATCCTCTTGGTGAGCAAGAGATTGTCAAAATTGTGGATATTATGTTTGCCAAAATCCAAGAAAAGCTCAAAGAGCGAGATATTAAACTAGAGCTTACAGAAAGTGCCAAAAAATTGATAGCTAGAGCTGGATTTGATCCAGTCTATGGTGCAAGACCACTTAAAAGAGCTCTTTATGAGATTGTTGAGGATCGATTGGCTGAGCTTATCCTTGAAGATAAAGTCAAAGAGGGTGATAGCGTGAAGTTTGATGCTGAGGGTGATGAGGTTATTGTCTATGTTAATGGTCAAAGAGTGTAGGCTCTTTGACCAGCTTCTTTAATAATTCTTCCAAACTAATTACCTTTTAAGCTACATTTTAGTAAACTAAGGCTCCAAAATTTTATAAAAGGATGGCAATGAAAAGGACATACCAGCCTCATAATACCCGCAGAAAGAGAACTCATGGTTTTCGTGCAAGAATGAAGACCAAAAATGGCAGAAAAGTGATCAATGCAAGACGGGCAAAAGGAAGAAAGAGATTGGCAGTATAAAAGGGTTTCAAACTTTAAAGAGTAAAAAAGAGTTTGAGCAAGTTTACAAAAACGGCAAAAGCTTTCATACGCCGTTTTTTGTGCTCTTTTTTCTTAAAAGAGATGAGAAGAGATTTGGTTTTGTTGCTAGTAAAAAGATTGGAAAAGCAGTGAAACGAAATCGTGCTAAGAGATTATTGCGCTCATTATTAATACCAATTATTGAGGAGTTGGGGAGTGGGTGGTATGTGCTTGTTGCAAAGCCAAAGATTTTACAAGCCTCTTATCAAGTTATTCAAAAACGCTTTTTTGCAGTAGTTTCAAGATTATGAGAAGAGCAATATTAACTATTTTACACCTGTATCAAAAATTTTTTACGCTGTTATCGTATGGAAGTTGCAGATATTATCCAACATGCTCGGAGTATGCAAAATGGCGATTTGAAAAGGACAATCTATTTTCGGCTTTTATATTTTCAGCTCTAAGAGTTTTGCGGTGTAATCAACTTTTTGCTGGGGGAATTGACTATCCCATAATAAAAAAGCGCATAGAAGATGTAGTTTATAAAAAGATTGATGTAGATTACTGGCTTGTGCCAAAAAGAGGGAATGACTTCTATCTTATAAAAAGTTTTAAAGGTTGAGAATGTTTGAGAATATGAGTACTAATCAAAGAGTCCTGCTAGCTACCCTTATATCTTTGATAGTTTTAATGGGGTATGACTACTTCTTTATGCCTAAAAAGAGTCCTTTGGATCAAAATCTCTCGCTTCAACAAAAAGAGAGCAAAGCGCCAGCGCCTGTACAGAAGCAAAATTTTCAGGCTCCTTCTCCTACGTCGCTGCAAACTTCTAAGCAAAAAGATGCCGATAATAATAAAATTTTACTCAAAATCAGATCCAAAAGATTTGAGCTTTTTATCGATAAATTTGGCCGAATTCAACAGATGATTTTAGAGGAGAAAAAGTATAAAACGCAAGAAGGCAAACAGATTGCGCTTTTTGATGAGACAAAACTGCCAAAGCCTCTAGAGATACGCTTTAGCGATGCTGCATTAAATGCAGAGGCTTTTAAGACTCCTTATAGCTATAGTGGTGCAAAAGAGATTAATCTAAGCTCAAAGCAGACTATTGTGCTAACTCAAAAACTCTCTAATGAAAAAGTAACCAAAGAGATTACCATCTATCCAAGTGGTGCTTATGAGGTGCATATAAAGGTTTTGAATAAACATAAATATTATATATCTCCTGGATTTCGTCCAAATGTAAGAGTGGATGGTTATACTGTGCACGGAGCTTTGGTTAAAGAAAAGGATGGTACACTCACTATCATTAAAGATGGAGATGCAAAGGGGAGTGAAGTTTTTGCAGGGGCTAGAATTGCAGCAGCTTTTGATAGATACTACACCACATTTTTCTACGATTTTCAAAAAGGGCTTAATGTTGTAGTCTCAAAGGATGAAGAAAATAATCCTATCCTCTTTGTAGAAGGGAGTCCAGATTTTGAGGTTAAAGGTTTTGCAGGGCCCAAAGAGTATGAGCTGTTAAAAAGTATCAATCCTGAGCTAACAGATGTAATAGAGTATGGATTCTTTACATTTATTGCTAAGCCTATGTTCAAAGCTCTTTTAGCTCTTTATCACTTTGTTGGCAACTGGGGATGGGCAATTGTTATTCTGACAATCATTATTCGTATCATTCTCTTCCCTTTGACTCTCAAGGGAATGCTCTCTATGCAAAAGCTTAAAGACCTTGCACCAAAAATTAAAGAGATCCAGCAAAAGTATAAGGGTGATCCCCAAAAACTCAATGCCCATATGATGCAGCTCTATAAGAAGCATGGGGCTAATCCTATGGGTGGATGTTTGCCTATGCTTTTGCAAATTCCAATATTTTTTGCTATATATAGGGTGTTGCTTAATGCAATTGAGCTAAAGGGAGCACCTTGGATCTTATGGATTACCGATTTGAGTCAAAAAGATCCCTATTTTGTGTTGCCTGTATTGATGGGAATTACGATGTTTATTCATCAAAAGATTACGCCAACAACCATTACTGATCCGATGCAAAAGAAGATCTTTACCTATTTGCCCATTGTATTTACATTCTTTTTCTTAACATTTCCAGCAGGTTTGACGCTCTATTGGTTTGTAAATAATATCTTATCTATTATTCAACAGCTCATTGTGAATAAAATTTTTGAGACGCGAAAGTTAGCGTCAAAAGGATAAAAGATGAAAGATCCTATCAAAATTGAAGCCCCTACATTGGAAGAGGCTTATAAAAAGGCTTCCCAGCAGTTAAACTGCTCTATTGCAGATTTGGAGACTAAAATATTGCAGCATCCATCCAAAGGTATTTTGGGAATTGGTAGAAAAAATGCAATTATTTTAGTCTATTGTAAAAAAGATGAAGTAAAAGATTTACTTTTTGGATCTATTCCAACAATTACAACTCCCCCAAAAGAGGAAGAGGATGAAATTTTTCATAATTTTTATAAAGAGAAGAGGGATTTAAAGGAGATTGCTCAAGAGGTAGAGAAACAGCTCCAAAAACTTTTTGATACAATGTGTTTTAAGTTAAATAAAGTAAAAGTAGAGCCCTATAGCAAAGATACGCTGCTTATTGAGTTTACGGGAGAGGATGCGGCTTTGCTTATTGGTAAAGAGGGGTATCGCTATAAAGCTCTTTCTTATATGCTCTTTAATTGGATTAATCCAAAATATAATTTGCAGATTCGTTTAGAGATTGCAGAGTTTTTAAAAACCCAAGAGGAGATGATGAAGGCCTATTTGGCACCGTTGATTGAGCGAATCAAAAAAGAGGGGAGAGGGCAAACAAAGCCGCTTGATGGTGTGCTTATTCAAATTGCTCTTAAGCAGTTAAGAGAAGCTTTTCCTGATAAATATGTAGCAATTAGAGAGAGAAATCAAGAAAAATATATTATTGTCAATGAGTTTAGAAGAAACTGATACGATAGCCGCTATTGCTACTCCTTTGGGAGTAGGCTCCATCGCCATTGTGCGCATAAGTGGAGCAGAGGCTTTGAAAATTGCTCAAAAACTTATAAAAAAAGATCTTACTCCCCGTTTTGCTCATTTGCGCTCTATTTACGATCTTGATGGCTCGCTTATGGATGAAGCTATAGTAATTTATTTTAAGGCACCTTTTAGTTTTACGGGTGAGGATATTGTGGAGTTTCAGTGCCACGGTGGTGTGGTAGTAGCAAAGATGATTTTAGATGCTCTTTTAAGAGCGGGAGCTAGGCTTGCAGAGCCTGGAGAGTTTAGTAAGAGAGCTTTTATTAATGGGAAAATTGATCTAAGTGAAGCTGAAGCGATAGCCAAAATAATAGAGGCCAAAAGTGAAGATGCAGCAAAAATTCTAGCAAGACAGCTCAAGGGGGAATTGAAAGAGTTTGTTGAGGATCTTCGCCAAAAGCTTATTCGTATTCTAGCCTATGTAGAGGTAAATATCGATTATGCTGAGGAGGATCTGCCTCAAAATCTGCAAGATAAGATGTTAGAGCAGCTACAAGATATTCAAAAACTACTTGCAAAGACTGTATCCTCTAGCAAAAGACGAGAGGGACTTATAGAGGGTTTTAAAATCGCGATTATTGGAAAACCCAATACCGGTAAAAGTAGTCTTTTAAATGCGCTGCTCTCCTATGAAAGAGCAATTGTAAGCGATATTGCAGGTACTACCAGAGATACTATTGAAGAGAGTGTCAGAATTGGCTCTCATCTTGTGCGTTTTGTAGATACTGCAGGAATCCGTGAGGCTAAAGATGAGATCGAAAAGATAGGCATTGAGCGAAGCATCCGAGCTATTGAAGAGAGTGATATAGTTATTGCTATGTTTGACGCAAGTAAGCCTTTGGATGCGGAGGATGAAAAGATTTTAGAGCTTATAGAGCATTACAGGGAGCAAAAAGATACTATTCTAGTGCTTAATAAGATCGATAAAGGGAAAGTTGTCCAAATAGAAGATGCGATAGAGCTAAGTGTTAAGAGCGATATTACACCTCTTGTTGAAAGACTCCAAGAGATCCTTGATAACTACGCTAATAGCGAAGAGATTTTACTTATCTCTAAAAGGCAAATAGATGCCGTGCAAAGGGCTTTAGAAGAGATAGAGGCTGCAGTGACTCCTCTGCAGATGGGAGAGTTAGAAATCTTTGCTTTTCATATTAATGAGGCTTTGCGCTATATTGGCTCTATTACCAGACCTATGCAAAGTAGTGAATTGTTAGATGCAATGTTTGGAGAGTTTTGCCTTGGCAAGTAGAGTAGCAGCTTTAGATATAGGGCTAAAACGCATAGGTGTAGCTATGAGTCTTGACGGTAAAGTTGTCTTGCCTCAAAACCCCATACTTAGAAAAAATCGCAATCAAGCAGCAAAAGAGGTGAAAGAGTTTTTGCATCAGTGGCAGATTGAGAGGCTCATTGTGGGTATTCCCGATGGTAGTAGTAAAAAAGAGATGGAAAAGAGGGTGCGCCATTTTGTTAGCTTGCTCAATTTTGATGGAGAGGTAGAGTATATTGATGAGGGCTTTACCAGCTATGAGGCAAAAGAGGCTACCAAAGGGGTAATACGGCACAAAAAAGATGGACGACTTGATTCTATTGCTGCACAAAAGATTTTAGAGAGGTGGTTGTTTGCCAATGGCACTCTTTAAAGGGTACTTCTCATTATTAACAGAGTATTTTTGTAAAACTATTAATATATATAAGGAGAGTAAAGAGCTATTTGTCAATTTTATTACTGATAAACCCTGCTATTGCAATATCTTTTTTGCCTGTTTAGCACATAAAATATTGCGTCTCTTGCGTATTAAAAAGCTACCAATTTGTAGATGCCGTTATAGAAAAACGGGTATTGCTCCTCCTTTATCTATCTTCATTTAACTACTTTTTAAGAAATTTTACACTCAAAAAATTTTAGAAGGAGATGTAATGCCTTATATTATAGGATACCCTCGTATT
>WGAX01000105.1 GCA_015494595.1 Nitratiruptor sp. | reverse complement strand
TCATAGTGGCGCTTGAAACTTTCAAGCACTTCTTTGCGGGGTGTTTTAAACCCGCAAATAACTAGGTGGTGATTTAAATCATCTAACATCTCATAATCCTTTTTGGCGGTAATTGTGCGCTCCACCAGTGTGCTTGTCATAAGTGCTGTAAAAGCGGCGACTGCAATGACACCACCTATAATAATGGCAATTGTGATTATTTTTCCTATAACTGTGTGTGGCACAATATCGCCATAACCTACAGTTGTAGCGGTAACGATTGACCACCACAATGCATCAAAATAGTCTTTGAAATTTTTTGGCTCTACTAAAAGCATAATCCAAGAGACTATAAGCAAAAAGAGCGTATAAGCTAATATATATATATTAGCTAAGCTTAGCTCTATGCGTAAAATTTTTTGCAAATAGTCTCTATTCATATTTTCATAATGCCTCTTCTACCTTTTCAATAGGATTTGTTTTTTTATTATCTGGATCTGTTGCATAAGCATAAAGTGGGACATAAATTAGAGTTAGCAGTGTACCTACTAAAAGCCCGCCTATTGCAACATCAGCCAAAGGAGAGAGTCTCTCAAGTCCTACTGCTTGCTCTAATGCTATTGGAATCATACCTGCAATTGTTCCAAATGCTGTCATCATAACAGGGCGAAATCTTACTTTCACGCTCTCAATTGCAGCTTTAAATGGAGGCTCTCCCTCTTTTTTATACTCTTTGTAAAAGTCGATTAAGAGTACCGCATTTTTTATAATGATTCCAAATAAAAGTAAAAGTCCCACCATACTTGGCATACAGCTAGGCTTATTAAACAAAAGCATACCCCATGCTGCACCTATCATAGAGAGAGGCAGTACCAAAATCATAATAATAGCAAGTCTGACTGATTCATAAATAGCAGTAAGTGTCATAATTAATATAATAACTCCTATTCCTATTGCTTTTATCATCCTTTTAAAGCTATCGTGGAGTTGTGCGATATCACCCTCTTGTGTAACCACAAAACCTGTTGTATCGATGGTTTTAAGTGCATTGTCTGCGTCATCAGTTATATGCGTTACAGGTCTTTTTGATCTATATCCGTTTACATCTACGCTATAGAGCAGTTTGTCTCGCTCAATCTTTGCTGCAGTTAGTTTATAGCGAATTTTTGCAATTTCTGATAGTGGAATCTCTCCAAACTTTGTTTTTATTGGAAGAAGTTTTAGAGTTTGTATATTTTCATTGAATTTCCCTTTTAGATAAAGTCTTACAAACTGTGTATTCATAGTGGCTAAATCTGCAGCCAAAGATACAACTTGCCCCTTTATTGGAAGTTGCATAGCTACTTGATATGGTGTGATGCCATAACTTAAAGCTTTGTTTTTATCAATATCTATTTCAACCTCCATAAAGTCTTTATCCCAGCTTTGGCTAATAGATGTTAAACCTTTTATATTTTTAATTGCATTGATGATCTCTTTGGCTTTATCTGGCAATTTTTCATAATCAGCTGCTTTAATCCTAATATCCAGTGGAGCTTTGATAGTTGATAGAGCAGTCGCTCCAAAATCAAAAACATCATCTTTTTTCACTCCTGGAAGCTGGGCAATTTTATCTCTTATTTTATCTTCAAGCTGCCAAATAGACTCTTTTCTATGAAATCTATCTACTGCATTGATTGTTATTGTTGCTTCACTTGGAAGATTTCCGCTTCCAAGACTCAAAACCCCTGCTTCACTACCAAATGCGACAGAGCTGCTTTTTACCCAAGGCTGTTTATGAAGCCAATTTAAAAACTTTTGCAGTTTCTTCTCAGCACTATCTACTGTCTCATTTGCGCTAAAAGCAACTTGAGCTTTGATGATACCTGTATCCATAGGAGGCATAACATCTTTTCCAATGAGTGGCATGACATTTTTTAAACTCAAAACAAATGTCATAACCACTGCTGCAGTCAAAAGCATACGCCTAAGTGCCCACCATTTTCCATTGGAAAATTGAAGCACACTTACATACGGTCCAATGAGTCTTCCAATACTGTTTTGATAAATTTTTTCAAACCACTTCTCTACTTTTGTTTTGCCAGTTCCGTTTTTATAAAGCACTGCAGAAAATCTTGGGATAAATGTAATAGATAAAAAGTAGCTAACCAAAAGTGCGATAATAAGTGTAGAGATTAATGGTCTAAAGATATGCTGTGGAAAATCGCCAACAAACATCAAAGGAAAAATTATAGCAATTGTTCCGGCAGTTCCTGCAAATACAGGTCCTAAAACCTCTTTTGTCCCTTTTATGATAGCAGTTTGCATATCTTCATGAAGTTCAAGATGTCTTTCAATATTCTCTAATACCACAACTGCATCATCTACAAGCATACCAAGAGCTAAAATAATGGCTGTATAGATAACGATATTTAGCTCTCCTCCTCCAAGCCAAATAATAGCTATCGTTCCAAAAAATACAAGTGGAATAGAGATACCTGCTGCAATGATGGCTCTGAAGTTTCCTAAGAAAAATAGTAAAACTAAAAGAGTATAAACAATTGCATCTCTTAAGGCTTCAAGCATATTTGTATTAGCAGTCTCTATCAAATCTCTTTGGGTATCTGCTATTTGAAAATC
>WGAX01000104.1 GCA_015494595.1 Nitratiruptor sp. | reverse complement strand
TCTTTAAATCCTGTTAAATGGGTATCAGAAAGATTAATATCGTAATTGACATACTCATATACAACCTCTTTAACCTTCTCAAAACCAAGTCTTGTAATAGCACTCTTTACATCCTCTACTTTTGCTCCTCTGGCATGCTCTATAGAGTTTGCTCTTTTAAGCAGCATCTCTTTGAGTTTTGGAAGACTCTCTATACTCTCTTGAAATTTCTGTGTCGTAGTATTTGGATCCTCAACCTCTAACACTAAATTGATAATTGCTCTATTAATCTCTATATCTTTATCGTAGAAAATATCATCTTTATTAAAATGCCCTTTTGGCTCTATCTTTATCTCTTGTGGAAGTAGCATATGCTTTGCAATAAGCTCTTGAGGGATCTTTTGCTGCTCAATCACCAAAGCGCTTCTTTTGGTCTGTACAGCAGTCACATGTGCATCTAGATGCAGATCTTTAATCTTTAGATCAACAAAATCTCCTACATCTAATGCAGCACTCTTTGCCATTACTGCTACACTGCTTTGTGCAATATCAATTACCTCTCCATAATTACTCATCAAATCTTTAACAAAATAGCGCTCCTCTTTACGCCTATTAAGAATAAACTTTTTCTCCTCTTTTGGTATGCTCTTTTTTTCCTCTTTTTTTGAGCCAAAGCCAAATAAACCCATCTTAATTCCTCTTCCACGTCATTATTACTTTATCTACCTCATCCGCATATAAAGAGATAAAATCGAGATCTACCAATTCCAATCCTAACCCTTTTAACTCCTCAAGGGAATGGTAATACTGAATAATTGTATCTTGCTCTCTTTTATAACAACTTTTTTCCACTAAGTAAAAGTAGTCAATCTTTGTTGATAATATATTATCTTCAAATTCTGCATCAATTGCAATAAATTTTTTCCCCTCTTCTACAATCAGTGCACCCTGTGCTACCTCCTGAAAACCATATAATGTATTCATATCACAAATAAAATAGCCCCCGGGCTCCAACACCATCTTTACACACTCAAAAAAACGCTTAAGAGCATCTGTATGTAAATAGTTAATCACATCAAAAATAGCCACTGCTGCTTCAAATTTCTCTTCAACTTCACAAAGATCTTTGCGATAGGCTTTTACACCCAAAGATTTGGCTCTTTGTACCATCTCTTGACTCAAATCTATACCAATACACTCAATACTCTCTTGTTGGGCTTTGTAGATAAACTCCCCACTTCCACACCCAATATCTAAACAGCGTTGAATATTTAAAAAGCGCAATTTTTGCAAAAAGAGATCATACAAATAATGTTTTTGCTCTTCAAAGCCCAAAAGAGGCTCAATTTTAGCATAGAGCTCAAGTCCCATACAGAGCCTCTTGCAGTTTTTGGCGCAGTAGTAAAATTTTATCTTTTTTATCGTAAAAGCTATTTTTATTGGCTATTAAATATGCACTACTTTGCATAATAGAAAGAGCTGGTTTAAGCCCATTTTGTTTCATTGTCTCACCCGTTTCAACAATATCTACTATCATATCAGCTAAACCCACAAGCGGTGCAAGCTCAATAGAGCCATAGAGTTTAATAATCTCCACAGGAATCGCCTTTTTGCTAAAAAACTCCCTTGTGATATTCTCCATTTTTGTAGCTACCTTATAGCTTGGCTTATCAAACTTTAACTCTTCTTCGGCTCGTATTCCTATACTTACACTGCATTTGCCAAAACCGAGATCTAAAAGTTTGACTAAATCGAGTCCCTTCTCTT
The DNA here is from genome assembly GCA_015494595.1 of Nitratiruptor sp. Lineage (GTDB taxonomy): Bacteria > Campylobacterota > Campylobacteria > Campylobacterales > Nitratiruptoraceae > Nitratiruptor. The sequence goes on along the minus strand of WGAX01000104.1, from coordinate 11,349 downwards.
CCAACACATCAAGCCCTACAATTCCAAGATCTGCTGCTTGATAATAGACATATGTCGGTACATCTTGGTTGCGTACCTGTAAAAATTTCAAATCATCTACCTCTAAAATAAGCTTCCTCTTGCCAAATTGAAAACTTTTTTCAAAAATCTTTTCAAACAGCGCCAAAGAGTCATTACCAATTCTTCCTTTTGGCAGTGCAATAGTTAACATAAACTATTCCTTTGTACTATTTTCATCATCGCCTTAAATATCATCAGCTCATCATAGCAGCTATTGGCACAGTAGTTAGCTAAAATCTCTCCATCCCCGCCTGTACAATAGACTCTTTTGCCAAACTGCTCAATCGCCAAAACAAGAGGCTTAATAATACCATAGCTCATTGCATCTTTGGTATTAAGAGGAAGTCTATCTAACTCTACACTCTCAACTGCTGCAATCCTTAATCTTGAAGATATGGCGCTAAAATCCTCCAGTAAAAATCTAAGCCCCGGCGTTATGAAACCTCCTTTATGTTTGCCAGATTCCATCACATCCACCGTAATGGCACTTCCAGCATCAACTACTACTCCATCATCTACAAGGGTACATAGCACCTGCCTATCAATGCCCATCCCTTCATAGGAGGTAGTAAAATCGATAAAAGGGCTTAGATCAAGCCATTTATGCAACGAAGAGAGCTCTTTTGCAATACGCTCATTCACATTGATATAACAGACTCTCCTATCTGCATACCTAAAAATTTCATCAATCTTTAAGCGCTCCACCTTTTTACCATCATAGAATTTGGCAAAGCTGTTGCCAATATCACATAAAATCATAAACCAACCAACCCTCTTTTTCCAAAAGAGCTTTGGCTTTGGAGCAGATTGGAGCCTGTAGCAAGAGTGCTTTCTTCTTGAACGCATGCTCAAAAGGAAGATTTTGCACTAAGGCTTCCAACTCTTTTGCATCCTTTTGTACAATGCGGCTCTTTCTTTTTATAAGAGCTATCGCCCAATATGCCCCCTCTACATCTATACCTTTAAAAAAGCCTATTCTCTTTTTAATCCCTAAACTCTTTAGATCGACTCTTTGTAGCCTTTGAAAAATAGTACCTTTATCCTTCAAAAACTCTACCAGCTCTTTCATAGTTTATTGAGCCTAAAATATTTATCATCATAAAATACTTTATCCCCAGCCACAAATATATACTCCTCTACAGCCTCTGGGAATTTAAAGATATTGGAAGCTCGCAAATCCCGATCCAATGCTACAATATAGCCTTCCTTCTCAATCACATAGATATACTCTCCATAGATTGCCCCAACAAAATGGGCAAATGGGTATTTGCGCCTTTTTAATACATTAAGCTCTGGATCAGTTAAGATAACCTCTCCATCTTTACTAAGCAGATAGACCCTATCTTTTACATAGAGTACATCACTTAAAGCAACATCTAAAGAGTTGGTGAAAGTTGGACTTACTGAGACTATCTTATTTGGTGTTGCAGCTATAAGCTTTTCATCAATAACATTTAAAAATATCACATTATTAAAATGCTCGCTAGTACCAACTATAATAGTGCGTAACTCCTTTCCTTGTGGATCAACCACTACAAGCTTCCCATCGAGCGTAGGAAATATAACAAGCCTTTCTAAAAAGTAGGGATTTGCTATTTTTGTATCCACCGCTATAGCCTTAGCCTGCTTAGAGCTATAAATCTTTTTATCATTTTTAAAATCAAAAAGCATTAGTGAGTTATTATCAAACACTAAAGCTGCAACATCATTTTTTATGGAAGCAGCCACTACCCCCTTTTGTTTAAACTTCTTATGCCATCTCTTTTGAGTAGCACTATCTACTATGAGCAGATCCCCACATGGCTTTGCTCCAATATAGTAGCCACCACTTTTATTGATAAACAGATACCCTTTTGGTAACTTATACTTCTCTAACCCATCTTTAGAGATAAACTCACCATTTTCTAGCGTCGCCCCATCTCTTAATACATCAGTAATTTTTGCAGGTAGCTCTCCATCAAAACTTACATATCCTGCAATCTCTTGAGGCTCAAAATAGTGCTTTGAGCTACATCCGCCCAACAAAAAAAGTATCCCTATAATAGCTATAAACCATCTCATTGTGCAACCTTTACGCCATAATGAGCAAGTAAAAGAGCATAAGCGGTAGCAGGAGATTTTTCAATTTTTGCAAGTTTATCTCTTGCTTTTGCTACATCCTTTTGCTCCATCAAAAGATAGCTCTCATCCAACAGAGCAAGCTCACGCAGCAGCGCTTCAGAATTAAGAGCATACACATCCAACGCTTCTATTTTCTTTTGTAAAGCAGCCAGATGGTACTTAGCAAGGTCTGCTAAGACTGAATCGCTACTTGCAGCAATCTGTTGCAAAGCAGCCTTATCTCTCTTTTTTACAGCCTGCTGATACAAAAAGAGATGATAAAGTTTTGGATTTTTCTCCTTTAACAGTGCCAACGCCTCTTTATCATCTGGATTTTGTAAAGCTCTTTGATACGCCTTATTACTTACTACCAAATCGTGCTCTACTTTCATCTCATAGGCTCCATAGCCTATACCCCCAATCACTACTGCAGCTAAAAGGCCTATAATAAGTTTTTTATGTTTTTTATAAAATTTTTCTGCTTTTATCACAGATTCCAAAAATTTCTCTTCACTGCTTAACTCTTGCTTTATGTATTCTATATTCTCTTTTGCTCCCAAGCTCCTCTCCTTTATTTTACTTGCTTTAATATTATCAAACAAAAGATTATTTTATGGTAAAATACAGTGAAATTTAGAGGAAGGTTAGCAAATGAAGCAGATTGATCACAAACTTTTAACAAAACTGCAAAATCTTAGTATGATCGAAATCAAAGAGGAAAACAGAGAGCGCATTCTAGAAGATCTTAATAGATTCCTAGCCTTTGTAGATGTATTGGAGGAGCTGGATCTCTCAGCCTATAGCGCTACCTATAATCCGATTGAAGGCAGTGCCCCTCTGCGCAAAGATGAGCCTATCCAAAATAGCGAAATTGCCCAAAAAATTTTACAAAATGCTCCCAAAAGTAGTGATAATTTCTTCATTGTACCAAAAATTATAGAGTAGGATCTTCCATGCATCTTGATATTACCGCTCTTTTAAAAACCGTTGTTGCCCATAACGCTTCCGATTTGCATCTGGTTGCAGGAAGTGAGCCTCAAGTAAGAATTGATGGCAGACTTGTTCCCCTGAATCTTCCTATCCTAAGAGGTGATGAGATTCAAAATCTTTGCTATACCCTCCTCACAGAAAAGCAGAAAAAGGAGTTTGAAGAGAATCTGGAGCTTGACTTTGCCTTTACTGTCCCAAATATTGGAAGATTTCGGGCAAATTACTATAGAACATTAGGGCAAATCGCAGCTGCTTATCGTATTATTCCTCAAGATATTCCCTCTATTGATGAGTTAGGAGCACCCCAAATTTTCAAAGAGATTATCAAAAGAGAAAAAGGACTTGTACTTGTTACAGGTCCTACAGGAAGCGGTAAATCTACTACGCTAGCAGCAATGCTCAATGAGATCAACGAGAATGAGCGAAAACATATCATTACAATAGAAGATCCAGTAGAGTTTGTACATAAAAATAAAAAAGCTCTCTTTTCCCATCGTGAAATCGGTTTGGATACAAGAAGTTATGCTACTGCTCTAAAATATGCTTTGCGTGAAGATCCAGATGTGATTCTGATTGGGGAGATGCGGGATAAAGAGACAATCAAAGCAGCCCTTACAGCAGCAGAAACGGGACACTTAGTCTTTGGAACGCTTCATACCAATTCAGCTCCCCAAACGATCAACAGGATTATAGATGTCTTTGGCGGTGATGAGCAGCCTCAAATTAGAGCGCAACTCTCTACAAGTTTGGTTGCAGTCATCTCTCAAGCTCTCTTGCCAAAAATTGGGGGAGGTAGGATAGCCGTACACGAAATTCTTGTTAACAATCCAGCTATTGCAAACCTTATTCGGGAAAATAAGGTACATCAAGTATATTCGCAGATGCAGCTTAATCAGCAACAAACAGGTATGCAAACGCAAAGTAAAATTCTACAAAAACTTGTACTACAAAAGGTTATTACAAAAGAGACAGCTTTAAAATATTCAAACCGTCCAGAGGAGCTTATTAATTTTATTAAAAATCTTTAAAGGAAATTATTATGGAAGCAATACAGATAAGCTATTTTGATGCAATTATCGCTGGTATTGTCATTTTTTTAGGGTTTAAAGGTTTTAAAAGTGGTTTTGTTAAGGAATTTTTCGATTTTGCAGGGATTATTGGCGGGATCTACTACGGCTCTCGCTATGCACACGATATAGGAGAGTGGATTAGTCACAATATTTTTTTAATAAAAAATGATGCAGCCCTTACATTCATCGGCTTCATTGTAGGGCTTTTTGGTATATGGATTGGCATCAATTTTCTTGCAAAACTCATTATTCAGCTTACCGATATAAAAGGGAAAGGCATTTTTGATCAATTTTTTGGATTTTTGATGGAGGCTACAAAAATCTTCTTAATCATCTCTGTTATTATTTATGCCCTCTCCAACATAGAGGTAACAAAAAATATCTTTACAAAATATGCTAAAAACTCTGCTCTTTATCCTATTCTTGTAAAGACAGGAGGCTACATTATTAAACTAAGACCTCACCATATCACGCAACAAGTAAAAAAAACCGTAAAAAGTATACACAATAAGGAGCAACATTGATATTTGAGAATCAGTATGAAAAACAGCGCATCCAAAAAGCCAATGAATTAAGAGAGCTTGGTATTAACCCTTACGGGCACGGATTTTGCAAAGAGATAAAAAATAGCCAGTTTTTAGAAAAATATGCATATGTAAAAGAGCTGGAAGAGAAAAAGGATGAAAAAGTCTGCGTAAAGCTTAACGGACGCATAAAATTTTTACGCCATATGGGCAAAGCTGCATTTGCCAAGATTGAGGATGAGAGCGGCATTGTCCAGATCTACTTCAATCAAGATAGCTTGGGGAAAGAGTGGTTTAAAAAGGTTAAAAAGCTCATAGAAGTTGGAGATATTATTGAGGCAGCCGGTTACCCCTTTGTTACTAAAACAGGAGAGCTTACTCTCTTTGCCAATGAACTCAACCTTGTGACTAAGGCTATCGTGCCTCTTCCAGAAAAGTATCACGGCCTGCAGGATAAAGAGCTGCGCTATAGACAGCGCTATTTGGATCTGATTATGAATCCAGATGTAAAAAAGGTGTTTGTGCTAAGGAGCCGCATAGTTAGCCTCATTCGCTCCTTTTTTGAAGAGCACGGTTTCTTAGAAGTAGAAACACCTATGATGCATCCAATTCCTGGGGGTGCAAATGCTAAACCATTTATTACCCACCACAACGCTTTGGGAGTAGATAGGTATCTTCGCATTGCGCCTGAGCTCTATCTCAAACGCTTGATTGTGGGAGGCTTTGAAGCGGTCTTTGAGATCAATAGAAACTTTCGCAATGAGGGAATGGATGCCACCCACAACCCAGAGTTTACAATGATTGAGTTTTATTGGGCATATCACACCTATGAAGATTTGATAAAGCTCACTGAAGATCTGTTTGATTACCTTTTTGAAAAGTTAGCACTTCCTAAGAAGCTGCCCTATGGTGAGCACATAATCGACTTTAGCACCCCGTTTAACAAAATCAAATACAAAGATGCCCTCATTGAGATTGGGGGCGTGCCTGAGGATGTGGTAGAAGATAAAGAAAAGATTATCTCATACCTTAAAGAAAGAGATATTGAAGTAGAATTTGCTCACAAACTTCCACTAGGAGCATTGCAAGCAGAGCTTTTTGATAATTTCGTAGAAGAAAAGCTTATCAATCCAACCTTTATCACCCATTTTCCAATAGAGATTAGCCCACTTGCTAGAAGAAGCGATGAGGATCCAAACATTGCAGAGCGTTTTGAGCTCTTTATAGCAGGCAAGGAGATCGCAAACGGCTTCAACGAGCTTAACGATCCACTTGATCAGTATGAGCGTTTCAAAGCCCAAGTTGCAGCAAAAGAGGTAGATGATGAGGCGATGCATATGGATGAGGATTTTGTGCGAGCTTTAGGCTATGGGATGCCCCCAACTGCAGGAGAGGGGATTGGGATTGATAGACTTGTGATGCTACTTACAAATCAGCACACAATACGAGATGTAATTCTGTTTCCAGCAATGCGACCACTACCAAAAGAGGAAAAGGAGTAATATGGATTTTTTGAAAAACGCAGATCCAACAGTATATGAGATTTTAGAAAAAGAGCTCAAGCGCCAAACAGATCATCTAGAGATGATTGCAAGTGAAAACTTTACAACTCCAGCTGTAATGGAGGCGATGGGCAGCATCTTTACCAACAAGTATGCAGAGGGGTATCCGGGTAAACGCTACTATGGCGGGTGTGAATATGCAGACGCTATTGAGGAGCTTGCAATTGAGAGAGCAAAAAAGCTCTTTGGATGTGAGTATGTTAATGTACAGCCACACTCTGGTAGCCAGGCAAATCAGGGGGTATATTTGGCTCTTCTCAAGCCTTATGACAAAATTTTGGGGATGGATCTTAGCCACGGAGGCCACCTCACGCACGGAGCAAAAGTAAATGCTAGCGGTAAAATTTATCAAAGCTTCTTTTATGGAGTCAATGATGAGGGGTGGATCGATTATGATCGAGTCTTAGATATTGCAAAAGTGGTCAAACCAAAAATGATCATCTGTGGGGCTAGCGCCTATCCTAGAGTGATTGATTTTAAAAAGTTTAGAGAAATTGCAGATGAAGTTGGCGCAATATTGATGGCAGACATTGCCCATATCGCTGGACTTGTGGCAGCAGGTGAGCACCCTAGCCCATTTCCTTACTGCGATGTAGTTACCACCACTACCCATAAAACCCTCAGAGGCCCAAGAGGCGGTATGATTATGACAAATGATCCTGAGATTGCTAAAAAGGTTAACTCTGCAATATTTCCAGGATTGCAAGGCGGCCCACTGGTGCATGTGATTGCTGCTAAAGCTGTGGGATTTGGTGAAAACCTCAAGCCTGAATGGAAAGAGTATGCAAAGCAGGTGCGCCGCAATGCCCAGACTTTGGCTACAGTACTGATGAATAGAGGCTATAATGTGGTAAGTGGGGGCACAGATAACCATTTGGTACTTGTTAGCTTTCTTGATAGGGATTTTAGCGGCAAAGATGCGGATGAAGCCCTTGGTAGAGCTGGCATTACAGTCAATAAAAACACTGTCCCAGGAGAGACTAGAAGTCCATTTGTAACTAGTGGCATTAGAATTGGCAGTCCAGCACTTACTGCAAGAGGTATGAAAGAGGCTGAATTTGAGATCATCGCCAATGCTATAGCAGATGTTTTGGATAATATTGAAGATACTAACCTCCAAGAAAAAATCAAAAAAGAGATGCAACAGCTTGCTCACAAATTCATTATTTACACCCAACCCACCTTTTAAATGGAAGCTTCTGCTTCCTCTTTCCATCCCCTTGTGAAGTTTTTCCTTAGATTTTTTACTCTTATAAATAACAAAAGAGAAGTTTATGCAACTCTTATTCAAAAATATATTATAATTAGTTTATTTCATAATAAAGGATTTTGCTATGGAGAATGAAAAAAATAACCTGGATAATCTAGAGGAACTTCAAACTAACCAGTTGGACGATATAGTCCTGGATGATTTTGATAAAAAGGATAAAATCAAACGCTATCTTCTCATTGCAGGCTCTCTGATCCTTATCTTTATTATCGTCATTAGCATCGTAAAAATTATCTCTGACACCTCTTCTGCTCCACAAGAGAATTTGGTTGCTACCAACACTTTTAGTGCACAGACTGAAGCATCTTCTGCATTTGAGGAGTCTCAAGAGGTACCAATTGTTACTGAGCCAGAAACAAAAGAGGATGAATTTGCAAATCTCATCAATGAAGTAAAGAGCGAAAATAGAAAACTAGCTCAAGAAGAGGCAGCTAAAAAGGCTAAAGCAAAACATAAACAAGAGGCTACAAAGCATAAACCCAAACCTAAACCTAAGCCAAAACCCAAACCTAAACCTAAGCCAAAACCAAAGCCTAAAAAAGTGGAAAAACCTCAAAAGCCAGTAATTCCTCCAATAACTATTCCAACAACAGGCTCATATTACATTCAAGTGGGTGCCTTCTTAAAATATCCACCTGATAAAAACTTTTTAGCAACTATCAAGAATGCGGGTTTCTCTTATATTATCAAAGAGTTTAATCTCAATGGTCAAAAATTGCAGCGAGTCTATGTAGGACCTTTTGCTTCTCGTGAAGAGGCAGCCCGCCATCTAGCAAAAATAAGAGCAATAATTAGTAAGAGTGCTTTTATAACAAAGGTTGATTAGATGCTATATTATAAGCAGTTTATGCTTGATGAGTTTACGCCAATTGCTCTGTATGAGAAGCTCAAAGAGTTTTTTGAAAATCAAAAGAGCTATCTGTTTGAGAGTGTACTTAACACCAGTGAAGGCAATTTTAGCTATATAGTGTGTGGAGAGAAAGAGGCACTTTGGCACGAAAATGGCAAAAGCTACCACAAAAACGAAAAAGGCGAAATCCAGGAGGTAGAGGCCAATCCTCTACTCTTTTTGAAGCGCTACTACAAAGATATAGATTTTTCTTACTATAAAGAGATTTCCAAGAAGTTACAAGTTGGCTTTGTGGATGGCTTTATCGGCTATATTGGCTATGATATGGTGCAGCAGTTTGAGCCGGTGCTGCAAAAGTATATGCAAAACCTAAAAGATGAGCTTCACACACCAGACTTTTATATGCTGCGTCCCAAACTCATCCTTGCATTTTCACACAAAAACTCTTCTCTTACGCTTATTAGCTCAGATAAAGAGATAGCCAACACATTTGAGCAGATAGAAGCCTCTATCAAAGATAGCTACCGCTACACTCCCCTTAAAAGAGCAAAACTCCTAGGAGAGCCCCTGTTCGCCCACTCCAAAGAGGAATTTTTTAAGATGGTGCAAAAGAGCAAGAGAATGATACGAAGCGGGGACGTTTTTCAGATCGTTATCTCCAACCGCCTCACCCAAAAGGCTATAGTGGATCGCTTCAGCTTCTATCGCAAGCTACGCTCCCTCAATCCATCTCCCTATCTCTTTTTGCTGGAGTTTGAAGATTTTGCCATTGCAGGCAGTAGCCCAGAGGTGATGGTGCGCCTCACCGACAACGAGATCCTACTGCGCCCTATTGCAGGCACCAGAAAAAGGGGTAATACCCCAAAAAGAGATTTAGAGCTTGAAAAAGAGATGCTAAACGATCCCAAAGAGGTAGCAGAGCATGTGATGCTTATAGATTTAGGACGCAATGATGTGGGAAGAGTGGCGAAGGCTGGCACTGTGAAAGTGCCACAAATTATGCGCGTGGAGCGCTATAGCCATGTAATGCATATGGTTAGTGATGTGGTGGGTGTGCTTGATAGCAAATATGATATGTTTGATCTCTTTATGGCTACCTTTACAGCCGGTACAATGACAGGAGCACCAAAGATTCGGGCAATGGAGCTGATTGCCGAATTTGAGGGACTCAAAAGAGGATATTACAGCGGAAGTATAGGCTATTTTGGCTTCAATGGCGATATGGATAGCGCGATTACCATCAGAACTGCCCTACTGACAAAAGACAAAGTGGTGTTCCAAGCGGGAGCTGGCATCGTGGCTGATAGCAAGCCGGAGCTTGAATACTTAGAAGTCAACAACAAACTTGGTGCACTCAAAAAAGCCCTTGAGGAGCTTAGCCAATGAAACTCTATGCAATTTTTGGTAATCCGGTAGAGCACTCCATCTCTCCTACTCTGCACAATTTTGCATTTGATAAACTTGGCTTTGATGCTTGCTATACCAAAATCTTGGTAGAAGATGGAAGCAGGCTAAAAGAGATCTTTTTTCATTACAGACTTAAAGGTGTCAATATTACAGTACCCCACAAAGAGTGGGCATATAGACTAAGTGATGAAGTAGTCGGAATTGCTGCTGAAATTGAAGCAGTCAATACCTGGTATGAGAAAAATGGCAAGATTTTTGGCTACAATACTGATGCACCGGGTTTTTATGAGAGTGTAAAAGAGTTTGAGTTTGAAAATGTACTTATTTTAGGAGCTGGAGGCACAGCAAAAGCGATTGCTTTGTATCTGGCTCAAAAGGGTTTTAACCCCCATATTCTTAATCGCAGCTCCCAGCGCCTAGAGTTTTTTAGAGAAAAAGGCTTCACTACCTTTAGCTGGCAAGATTTTAGCCCTCAAAGGTATGATCTTGTTATCAATACCACCTCCGCTGGCCTCAAAGACGAAAGCCTCCCAGCTCCAAAAGAGCTGCTTGAGCCTATCTTGCAAAGCGCTAAATACGCCGTGGACGTTATTTACAATAAATTAACTCCATTCTTAAAGCTAGCACAAGAACTTGGCCTTACTTACAAAGATGGCACAGATATGCTTCTGTATCAAGGGATATTAGCTTTTGAGATCTTTACCGATTTTCGGTATGAGAAAGAGGAGATAGCCAAGTATATGAAACAAAGCCTAAAATTAGCCAACTATTATTAAAAATTAAGTAAATTTTTTTTATTATTTTTTATGAAAAGGAGTAAAATATGAAAAAAATAATTGCCTCTTTAGCAATATTGTCGTCTCTATCGGTATCTTCTTTGCCTATTTATGCAGATACAAATACTACAACTGCAGCTTAAGATCAAAATGGAACAATGCCTGGCCAAGGTGAAGAGCAAAATGGCACGCTACCAGGTCAAGACACCTGTCCTCCAAATACGACCTGTAATATAGAAACTCCACAATCAGTCGATACACCGCCTCAAAATTTCCCAATCAAGCAGTCTAATAATGCAGAAGTAAAAGTATTCAAGGCCCAAGTCGGAGAAAAAGAGGCAACGATCGGAGTGGCTCTAAAAAGTGAAGCATCTCAGAGTACTCAACAACCTAAAATAAACGATATAAAAATCATAGAACCAAGCGAAAAAACTATTGAAGTAGCAAACAAAAAAATCACCATCCCATTCGGTTTACTCTCTTATACTATAGATGTCGATAAAGGTGCGACGGTAGAGATTACATTAGTATTCCCTCGAAATGATAGTATCAACGGCTATATGAAATATATAAATGGAGAGTGGAAAAGTGTTCCTGTTAAAAACATAAAACATGAAGGAAACTATACCCTCATCACCCTCTCTCTCACTGATGGAGGCGAGTTTGACGATGATGGCAGCGTCAACGGAAGCATTACAGACCCAGGCGGTCCTGTAGTCTTACCACAAACAGTGCAAGTC
>WGAX01000103.1 GCA_015494595.1 Nitratiruptor sp. | reverse complement strand
CACCCTTTTTTTGGTAAATTGCTAGCGTACAAGGGGCAAAGACGCCAGCCTCTGGGCGAATTTTGGCAACGGTATAAATCACTTTGAGCTTGCACAGCGAATAGGTATCGTAAAAGATGAAGCTATCTTTTCCAGCCTCTTTGAGATCGTAATTGAAATCATTGAAATTTGCCATCACAAAGCCAATGGGTTTGAGCCCATCCTCAATCATCATCTCCACTTCATCTTTCACATCCAAAGCTTCATCAGGAGCTACTTCGAAGCTAAACTTCGTAAGCAGTTTTTCTTTGACCTTTTTTGGTTTATAGTCTAGATGCTCCTCTTTTGCATCTGGCAAAGCCTTTTGGATGGTAGTTCTGTTGATTTTTTCTAGATCTGCTAAAATCTTGCTATCCAATTTCAGTCCCAAAATATTGGCTTTTGCTTTGGCGCTGAGTACCGCTGTGTAGGTCTTTTTAGATCCCTTTTTCTTAAATATCACGATACTAAAAGGCGCAAAGACTCCGCTATCTGGATTTTGCAGCACCATTGGCATCGTAATTTTGGGGTAATAGACAGTCATGAGATTATAGATGGCAAAGTCGCTGTGTTTGAACTGTTTCAAAAAGGGCCCATTCATATCCCTATTTTGTTCTACGCTATAGCCAGCCTTTTGGAATACCTCCTCTATATGCTTAGGTGTTATATTTTTTGTAGTGCTATACATTATTATATGTTCATTGGCAACAAGGCCAATAACCACCATTATCCATACAAGTACATATCGCATTCTCTCTCCTTAGGGTCTTATATAAATCCAGCCTTTGAGGTCTCTCTCCACCAACTCCACAATACCTGCAGTCACTATCTCCACACCATCAATCAGATCCTCTTTTTTGATGTGCTTTGTTCGCATCGTATTGCCGCAGGCTATAAACTCTACGTCATACGTCATGAGGCTTCTTACTCTTGCAGCAATTTTCTTCTCTTTTTTCAGCAGTGTCCTGATTCCTTTCGAGTAGCAGATAATAGCAATCATCACCTTTTCTGGGCCATAGAATTTGAGTACGTTGTTGGCCGAGCTTAGGACATGGTTAATCGATTCGTCGTCGCCTTTGGTGATAGGAAAAACAATTTTTCTGGGATTATCGATACTAGGCTCTGGCTTGGCAAACTCCGTCTCTGCACCAAGCAAACCAAAAACAATCAACAAAGCCAAAACTACTCGCATCGCTTCACCTCAGCTAAAATCTTTACAAAATCATCCCTCTTCCAAGCCCCTGGCACTTTTTTAATAAGCTTTCCATCGGATGAAAAAAAGAGAAAACTTGGCGTTAAGCTGTAAGAGATCTCATCTGGCAAGGTCTCTTTTGTCACATCCACTTTTACAAAGTAAAAGCATTGCAAAACCTCTTGCACCTGCTTTGTAGCAAGTGTTTTATCCATAATTTTGCAGTAGTGGCACTTTGGCGAGGTAAGCTCAATGAGCAGCATTTTATTCTGCTCCTTTGCTTTTTGCACCAATGCGCTAAGGTCAAGCCCAAAAAGGGCTATGACACTTGCAAAAAGTAGTATGATCCTTTTCATTACAGTCCTTAAAAGAGGTAGTTAACCTCAAAACGAAACTCATTATATGATGGATCTTTTTTAAGATTACCATTTATATCTTTGGTGTTATCATCTCCATTAACTAAACCCATACGAAATTTCAAATAGAGTCCGGGAATCGATTTTATTTTTTCTATTAAATCTAGATGTACAATATTGCTATCTGCTTGGACTCCTGGCTTTTTGTCATCAAAATCTTGCATAGCGTAGCGCAAGGATGCTTTGAGTCCCTGCACAAGACCTACTTTATCCAGATTCACCACCCCTCGAATCATCCATGTCTTGGTATTGGCATACCAGTTGTATTGCGCCATCGCCCTTGTAAAGCCTCCTGTTGGAAATCCTCTCCAGGGAGCGATAATATCGGCTTTGTCCGCGACTTTCGAATACCCTAACCTTGCCCACCAGATTTTGCTTTTTGGTTTAAGATCAAGCCTAGCCATCCAGATATAGCTATCTACACTATATGGATCTTTATACCCATCACCATTAGCTTTTAAGTTTGCAACCGCTACACCAAGTCTTCCTATCTCATCTGCCCCTTTGTCAAACTGCTTGATATAGCGAAACCCGGGCACAAGACTATACTCTCCCAATGGGATCTTATAGTGTGCCTCAAATCCCGCCAAAGCCACAACATCAGGAACGGTAGTATAGTTGAGCTTAAATTTTAAGTTTGGCACCAAGGATCTGTTAGCAAGCTCTGCTACTATTAAATCATTTTGCGGATCTTTGCCAGCTGCCACAAAATTTGCGTAACTTAGTGCTTTATTAACCGCACTATCGTCATTATTCGCCCAACTCTCTCCATTTGCATCTTTGAAAGTCAACACGTCATGAAAAGTAGTATGATCGCGCAGCTTTTGCTTTGTAAAGTAAGCTAGTTTTATAGTCGTGCCGCTAAAATACCTGCTTGTAAGTGAGTAGCCTTCAAAGGTATTTGGGATCATTTTAGTATCGTTGCTTTTTGTAAGCATACTCTCAAAAATCTGTCTTCCAGCTTTAAAGCTGGTTTTGTTTCTCTTATACTCCAAAAAGGCCTGCGCTACTACAGTCATACCAAAATGTCCTGTCGTTTTGACCCGATAGCGCGAAAAAGTATCTTTACCGGCTTTCACAAACTGCACCTCATCTTTATCCATATGCCAAGGATTTTGCGAGGTGTAGATCCCAACGGTAGCTCCAAGCCCATGATAGTAGGCTGTTTTATACTCTAAGCTACCACCTATGCCAATAGCCCAATTATCTTTGGTCTTGCCTGCATACTCTTTGTCCCAATCCCACAAAAAACTATTAAAGCGTAGTCTTCCATACCATACCCCTTTTGTGAACATCTCTTGCAAAGTATCCACATCTTGGGGTACAACATTGTATTTAAGCGTCATATTGCCCTTAAGCTCTCTTTTTTCTTTTGCAAAAGATTGTGTCGCTCCAATTGCCAATACTGCCGCAGCCGCTACTGCTAAATACTTTCTCATCTCTTCTCCTTTAACAAACTCCACCTTTTTTTGGACACCCGCACGCCACATCCAACACATTAACATTTGATCTATTGGAAATATCTATCGTGCCTTTGCGCTTGACATAGCTACTTACCACCTCATATACTGGCTTAATCTTTGATTCACGCAAGTTTTTACCAGCATTTTGCAGATTGCCTCCCCAAGCACTCACTACATAATTTCTATTAGGTTCAATCTCTTTGCCATTGATTTTAAGATTGCTTATGCGCTTACCTGTTGGGGCGTTGATCTTGATATCATAACTCACGCCCGTCAAGCGACTCATATCCCCACCCTGCTGATAGAGAGGATTTGCATTGAATACATTATCCGCAATATCCTCCAACAATGATGCAATTTTAGCACCCTGTAACTCAAAGGTATAGACTTCAGGATATGTAATAGCTGTCATCTCATAGATATTATCCATTACGATGTCATCTCCTGGCAACAGCGTTGTCCCCCAGCGATACCCCGGCGTAAAGGCTATCTCACAATCCATCGTATCGCGTATCGCTTCACCAATCAAAGCATCGAATGTTGAGTAGAAGGTATCTCGCTTATAGAGCGTGCCTTTTGTAGTGCCAAGCTTTTGACTCAGCTCCTTTTCATAAGGCCTATACCATTTATCAACTAGCTCTAATCCCTTTTTATCTGCCGGTATCAAAGATGAGGCTACAGGGATAAGCTTATAGGCAAAATCTTTTACTCTGCCTTTTTGTATATCAATATCAAGCCTTCCTATAAATTTGCCGTGACTGCCAGCAATAATAATCGTTGTGCCATTGATAGTGATTGGCCTTGGACCTGGATCATGCGTATGACCGCTGAGGATAAAGTCAATGCCATGTACTTTTCTTGCTACTTCCTGATCCACGCTAAAACCATCGTGACTGAGTAGCACTACACAATCGACTTTTTTCTCTTTTCGCAGCTCATCCACATACCCTTGCAAGCTATCAAGCCGCAAGCCAAAACTCCACCCTTCGGTAAAGCGCTTCGGATTGGCAGTGGAGGTAAATGGGAATGACTGGCCAATAATGCCAATTTTCGCACCTCCCACCTCTTTAATAGTGTACGGATCAAAAACTGTCTCTTCAAAATTGTCACTGAAAGGATCGTTATCCACCACATTTTGGCTAACAAAATCAGCATTAAGTTTGTCGATAAGCTCCATGACCCGTTCTTTACCATAGGTAAACTCCCAGTGCCCTACCATCACATCAACGCCAAGGAAGTTTTGTGCATCTACAATCGCTTCGCCTTTGGTCTTAAGGGCTACCGCAGTGCCTTGCCAAGTATCGCCGCTATCAAGCAGCAATACATTATCTCTACCCCTATCGCGTCTAATTTCATCGATGATCGTCTTCATATGGGCAACTCCACCCATTTTGCCAAACTTTTTGGCTAACTCCTCAAAATTGAGATAGGTATCAAAGTAAGCTTCTAAACTTCCAGGCTTAATGCCATAAAAATCCAAAAAGGCTTTACCGCATAAAAACCCGGGAGTACCTACAAGATTTTTGGCACTTATAAGCGTGGATGGCTCTCTCCAGTAAAGGGGCTTGAGGTGCGCATGCATATCGCAAATATGCAATAGCGTCACCTTACCAACGGGATTGAAATCCAAAATATCATCTGCTTTAATATCATCCGCTCTCTTGCTAGCCCTAGCGCCCACACCAAAAAGCCCCAAAGCTGCAGCAATATGTAAAAAATCTCTTCTATCTATTTGCATAACACTACCTTTTTAGACCAGGAATATGGATCTCTTGCCCCTTAGCCATATTAGTCACATACACTTCAAGCGCTACCATTTGTGGGCTTCCAAGAGGCAGTTTTGCCAAAAGTGCATTTTTCATGCACTGTTGAAAGCGCTTTTGCAAGGTAAACATCTTGCCCTTTGTCATCCTGTAGGCTGGCCAGGTTGCTGCGGCTTTTACTTTTGGATCACCTAAATTTGGCAATATCTGCATTCTAAGCCGCATTCCCACCACATCTGGACTATGGCAACTATTGCATGAAAGCCCTCTTTTGCCACGTCTAAGCTCAAACATCTCTTTACCAAGTTCGTAGGCTTTTTGCATATGTTCATTGGCATTAACATCAATAGCGATTTTCTCACCATTTGCCAAAGATTTCACAAACGCGGCCAAAGCATCCATTTCGCTTGATTTAAGTTTATAGGGCTTTTTGCCCTGATCGTACATAAAAGCTTGCAACATCTGATCCAAAGCCACTACCATCCCGATTTTGTCGATATAGCGCGGGAAAGTGGCGATATATCTTGGCAAATCCTCCTCTTTAACACCCAAAAATTTGGCTAGCGCCTCCTCTCCTCCTAGCTCATCCAGTAGCTCCGCACCCTCTTCCACGAAAATATCAGCAGGGTTATTCTCTAACATCTCTTGATAAAGCGCTCTGTCGGCCTCAGTCATACTCAACTTCTCCTCAGCCACCACAGCTACACCTAAAGCCAAAACAAGCGCTATAGAGATCATCTTTTTCATAGCTTATCCTTTTGGCTTTACTTTTTTGCTTTTCTCATTCACTTCGCCAAGATTATCTTTATAGACTACTTTGATCACGCCAGGACCCGTCACTTTCATATTTATCGAAAAGTATGGGTTAGTCGATACCGTTTCCCATGGTAAAATTGTGGTAAAAAGCTCATCATTAAAATAGAACTTCACCTCATTGATATAGTGCATAGGCTTGATTTTGCCGGTCTTTTTATCTTTTCTCATTCCCGTCTCCATAGGATGGATCACGATAAAATCGACTTTGACTACATCGCCCACTTTGTATTTTCTTGGTTTTATTTTGATAATTGATTTTCTTTTTGCCATCATCTCCTCCTTATCCACATCCGCCAATTGTTACTTTGACAGGCTTTTTAGCCATAATGGCTCTTCCGCTCTTTAATACCGCCACTGCTACCACCTCTTGAGTACCTCCTAGCTTGATGCGCGTTGCGAAATAGGCTTTGCCGTTTCTTGGACTCAAAAAGACATCTGCACTTCTAGCGTTGGAGTTTTTGGTAGTGAGAATATGAATCGATTTGACGTTTTCTATAGGCTCATCTACATTTACTTTCACAGGCACTACCGCACCGTTTTCTGCAATCTCTGGGACTATAAGTTTTACTTTGTCGCTCTCTTTTGCTCCTTTGCCATTGGTAACGACTTCCAAGGCTTTTTTGAAACTTATTGCGTTCTTGCTCTTTGGCTTTTTACTATCTTTAGCCATAAGAGAGAGTGAGCCAACACTCATAACTACAGGAATCGCTCCCAAACCTTTCAAAAAACTTCTTCTTTTCATCATTTCTCCTTCTTTTGGCTTACTACATAGGAAGTAATCTCACATATCTCTTGTGGGGTAAAAAGTTTTGTAGTGAGATTAATCGTCATATGGGTGTTTGGAATATGTACCCTTGCATCAGCAATTTGCTGATAGACATATTGATAGCTTCTTACCCCGCTATCGATAAAGTGCTTTTTGTAGTTGTGTAGATCGGGCCCTATATTGCCGGGCCCTTTTGCTCCTTCGATATTGTGGCAGGCTACGCAGTTGCCATACTGCTTGGGCTTTTTCTTGCCACCCACTACCACATATTTTGCCAATCCTTTAGGAGGCTTGGTTTTGGCTTTTTTGCCATTGAGGTTGTGAAAGATATATTTGCCTCTAGCTATCGCCAAAGGATCGGTTGTGATACAGTTCTTTGGCATAGTATAGCGCTTGGCTGGAGGCAACCTATCTTTTTGCAAAATTTTTGTCGCATCTGGCGACTCGATTACGCTTTTGTAATCTTTGGCCATAAGCGTAGCCAAAGCACAAAGCGCAACAACTGCGACTCGCTTCATTGGCACTCCTTTTTTCGAGATACCAAATCGTAACGAGCAAATGTAAAAAATTTGTAAAAATTATTTATCGAGCTATGCAGTTATTTTGAAGTAGTAGATAAAAG
The DNA here is from genome assembly GCA_015494595.1 of Nitratiruptor sp. GTDB lineage: Bacteria > Campylobacterota > Campylobacteria > Campylobacterales > Nitratiruptoraceae > Nitratiruptor. Next base: position 4,772 of record WGAX01000103.1, on the reverse strand, counting down.
CAGCTCCCTTAGCGGGCTTGGAGACAACTTTAAGAGTAATTCCTTCTTCATCGATAATGTTTTTGACAATATTAAGCCCTATGCCAAATCCACCTTTGTCTATGTCTTCTCTGTAGTAGCGATCGAAAATTTTCTGAGGATTTTCTATGCCAATACCGTAATCTTTGATGGCAAGGATCGCTGTGTCGCTATTTTTTTTCAAATATACCTTAATTTTTTCATTCTCTTTAGAGTATTTAATGGCATTGGAGAGGGTATTGTCGACGACTCTTTGCAGTTTCACCCTATTCATATATAAAAATATATCTGGCTCTATGACAACTTTGATAATGATATTGCGCAAATTTGCAATCTCTTGAAAATACTCTACCCGATCTTGCAAAAATTTACTCAAATCGATGCGCTCTTTTTTATATTCGATCTTATCTTTTTTGATGAGGTAGTCCATATCGTTGTAGATATTTGCCAATGTTTTGGCAGCCGCTTTGATGCGATGAAAATGTTTGTTTTCTCCCATTTTCCTTGTAATCATATCTACATTGACACTTATAATAGCAAGGGGTGTGTTGATTTCGTGCATCGAGTCTTTGATGAAGTTATCAAGGGCTTGGTTGATCTTTTCAAATGGAGCGCTAAAGTTTTTGAGCACCACATAGGAAAAGAGTAGCAATATCGCAATGATACCAATCCCTATACCAATACTCGCCCTATAAATCTGCCAAGGATCGAACTCTTTTGCAACGATCAAATAGCTTGCGTGAAAATAGCGATCCCTTGGCAGATGGATGATGACATAACGCTTTTTGCCATCAATATGATATCCTGGTTTAAAGCTTTTTGGTGTGAAATCGAGCAGCGTAAAAATTGGATGAAAATTCTCATCATAAAGTCCCGAAGTGTAGAGCGAGAATCTTGGATAGACAAAAGTTCCTTCATTATTATACTCCTCCATCTTGGAGATAATTTTAAGCCCTATCCTTTGCAACTCCTTTTTGTTTTTTGCTTCATTGATATCAAAAACCAAAGAAGTATAGACAAATAGGGGCACAAAGAGGATCATGGCGATAATCGCGGTATAGAAGAAAGCATACTTAATGGCGTAGCGTTTAGCATCAAGTAACAAGCTTATATCCTAATCCATGAACATTTTGAATCAACTCTTTGTCCAGCTTTTTGCGCAGCTTATTGATATGCACCCGCACATTGGCACTATCCACATACTCTCCCCACACTTCCTCGCAAAAATGCTCCAAACTCACCACACTGCCGCGATTTTTTATGAGTAGCTCCAAAATTTTCTTCTCTTGTTTTGTCAGTGCAATCTCTTTACCATCGCACAACAGTTGCATTTTTGCTACATCGTATCTGTATCCTCTACCAAGTTCCACAATATCTTGCTTTGATGCGAAACACTCTCTTCTTAGCACATTGCGCAGTCTCACTTCCAACTCTTTAAGATCAAAAGGCTTCTTTATATAATCGCAACACCCTAGTTCAAACCCTTTTGCCAAATCATCCACATGTGTCATAGATGTTACAAAAATTGCTGGAATCTGATTACCGGCACTTCTAAGCTCTTTTAAAAGCTCAAACCCATTAATGCCTGGCACTTTCACATCGAGCAAAATAATGTCATAACTTTGGTTGTAAAGCTCGTCCAAAAAATCATCCCCTCTCTCAAACCCTTTCACTTCAAACCCCAAATCCTCCAAAAACTCCTCAATACTTATGCGCAACGCATACTCATCTTCAAGTATCAAAATCCTCATCGAATAGCTCCACGTTTTGGATCTGCTTTGTATCTATTGATAATAATATCGATAAGCTCCTCTTTGGAGTAGTTTTGTAAAATCTGCCTAGCCTCCAATTCAAACTCTTTTCTCAATTCACTATCCTTCGTTTTACTCAAAAACTCTACGACACTTTTATCATAAACAGCCCGAAAGCTTCCCTCTGGATGCTCCCAAATCATAATAATATCTCTTAATGCATCATCATCTATATCCAAAAATAGCGATAAAGGCTTGCTAAAAGGCTCCAATTTTCTTATCTGCTCCTTAGCAAATACCATCACATAGACTCCAAGCCTATCTCCTTGGCTATTAAGCATCGGCTTTGTAATAAAAAGATAATTACTATCACTGCTGACATCATCTTCAATAAACTTAAGATTTCTTTTTAAGTAGATAAGGAGTGGCTTGTTGTAGTTTCTATTGCTTACTACATAAGAGCCAATTGTCGGATTTTCTCGCATTAGAGTTGCCACATCAAGATAGTTACTATCCATCAATACAAAAAGTTCTATGCCCTTCTTGCGAAGGATGTTCGTAAGTGGCTCAAAAAGAACGATTATTTCCATATATCCAATGATTTTGTATCTGTTTTTCACAGGGGCGGTGGCTTTGATTGTAAGGAGTCTACCAGCTTCTATAGAGACCTTTGGTTTTGTGATCTTGAAGTTGGAGAGGTCTTTACGAAATCCTTCAATTGGCATCCCACTAAACTCTTTATCCCAGCTTCTAGCAAATATGGTCAAATCCTTTGCGATGACCTGCGCCCTAACTCCCTCGATTGGGGTATATTTTTTGAGCGTTTGCAAAGCATCGTAAAGGATCTGATGCCCCTTCTCTTCATCTATATCCAAAAGTGCGTTTTTCAAAGCCTCATTTTGTGCAAGCAAAATCGCAAGCATCAAAGCTTGGCTTTTCTGTTTGTTGATCTGTTTATCAAAATAGTTTTTTATAGTGTCGGCTATCTCTTCTTCTCTGTTTTTTTCGATGTTCAAAGAGATGATATATAGAAGTATTCCTGCGGCGATTGATGTGAGAAAAAGAAGCAAAATCAGAAATTTTCGCAATTCTCTCCTTCTTATATGCCGCACAAAGCGGCATATAATTAATATCTATAACGGATATAGAGACGTAGATCTTGGGCTTTATCTAATGCATTGAACATCGTACCAAGTTGACTATCTACTTTTATAGGTGTACCACCATTGGCAAAGAATCCATTGCTACCTGTATATTTATAATCCATATAGGTATAGCGTAGTTGAGCGGTAAGAGTTTTACCTATAAGCTCTTTAGTAAGCCAAATTTCATACGCATTACCTCTTGTTGCTAGTTTGCTACCAGCAAGAGTGTCTTCTGCATATGTAAAGCTTCTCCAATATTTGCTACCATGATTATATTCGATACCGATGCGAGCATCTTCGATGAGTTGACATGGCCAGTTTGCTCCTACATAGATAGATGTTCCTGTTTTGCTCTCTCCAGGAGCTGCACCCACTACCATAGGTCCATTTTGTGTTGGTATAGTCATACCTAACATTTGATTATTGCCTTTTGGATCTGTCTTGCTCCATGCAAAACTAATAAACGCATTAGTATCATCTAGCACATCATTAATACCATCACCAATACCTTGCGCTAAGAAACTGATAGCTGCCCCATACAGATTTCCTACTTGCTCAAAATTTCCTTGCATAGCATCAGGCTGCCCATCACCATTTGTATCAATCATTGGAGCATTGGCAAATACTACACCAGGCAAATTCCATGCTTTAAAAGCTGTAGTATGGACTGAATACTGTCCATCATCGTATGGTACAAAAATAAATCCTGCTAAATCAGTGTTACTATATCCAGGAACTTTTGTATATTCTGCTCCACTGCCACTCACAATTAGCTGATTTTGTACGCCATATACAAATCCTGGTTGAATATAAGCGTAGCGTACATTCGCATTCGTCATTCCTCTCCCCATACAGAGTTTAAAATACATTCCTGGAATGCTAGTTACGTTTTCTAGGTTGAATTTGAAGCTAGCACCATCAAACTCGGTATTGATAATATGCCCTAATGGTGATTTTGCTTTCTGATCTTCTCTATAGTTAGCCAACAAGCCATCAGTAGCAGGCCTTCTACCAAAGCTTGCAGTCCATGGAATATCAGCTCCCAAAAAGCTATCCCCCAAATATAACCAATAAGCCTCTTTTACGCGAAGTTCACCATTTGGATTTGGTGTTTCATTAACTATCCAATCAAAATAGTTAAAATTTGCACCAAAAGTATTGGTCATTTGGCCATAAGCTTTGTAGTAGCTGAGCAACCCTTTAAATACTATGTTGCTAGTTGGTGCAAATGCCATTCCTAGCCAGAGTCTATTTGAGAATATACCATTCCAACTACTTGTACCATTTTTGAATTTATAGCCAATTACATCATAAGCAGTACGAAAATCTACGTTCCACTTGATATTGTCGCCTGCATCGTGTGCTTTGATCTCACGAATCTGCTTTTTCAAAGCTTTGAGATTTATTTTTGCTTGCGCTTGCTTAAGCTCCGCAATCTCTCGTTTGAGCTGCTCAAGCTCAGCTCTTAAATCATCCCCACCAGCACTACCGCTTGCAAAACTCATAGTTGCAAAAGCAGCAACTACAGACATCGCTATCATTTTTTTCATTGTTTTGACTCCTTTGATTGTTCGATTGGTAGTTTTCATTATAGTAGAATAGCAGTTAAAGGAAACTTAAGTTTCAGATGTTTCAAATTATTCATATTATAATATTTTATTATATTTAAAACTTACGGGGCATAACCCCGTGCCATTAACAGCTTGGTACGTTACCGCTGTCGCTTGCATACTCGTATGCAAAGTCATAGACGTTTTTGAGCTGAGATTTTTTGAGGTATCCTTTTTTATATCTAGGGCAGAGCTTTTGAATCTCATCTTCAAATTTGCCATTATCATAAATCTCTTCCCACTCATCT
>WGAX01000102.1 GCA_015494595.1 Nitratiruptor sp. | reverse complement strand
TGTATATACTGATATTCCTCCCGAAGAGATTTCAGAAGTAGAGGATCTCTATACTAATGTAAATCTTTTAGCTTGCTTTGTGACTCCAGAAGATCCTGTAATTAAATATTTTACACAGCAACTTCAAAAAAATGTTTTACGTGGTACGCGAGCGGGAGCTGGAGGGGGTGCTAATGAGATACAAAGGTTTATGGCAGCTTTGTATGAGTTTGAAAAAGCAGCAGGTATTGTCTATGCAGGTACATTGGGACTTCCAGAAAAAATAGGTAATAAAATTTCTATGGTACAACATATTCGTTTGCCAAGAGAGGTAATTACAGGAGGTGCTGGTTTATGTATAGAACTATCTACACTATTTTGTAGTGTTGCAGAGTCTGCTGGACTTAATCCTGTGATTTTTATTACACAAAATCATGCTTTTCCCGGTATCGAAACACGAGATGGGATTATTGCAATAGAAGCTACAGGTGTAGGTGGGGAAGGGCTTGGTGGTCGAATGAGTTTTGAAGAGGCAGTAAGAGCCGGAACACAAAAAGCGAAAAAATTTTTAAATGGAGAACTAATTAACGGAGCAAAACCGATTGCATTGTTGCGTATTAGTGAGCTTCATGCAAAAGGGTATAGACCTCCAGATTTAGAAGATGATCCACAACTGAAAAAGAAGATTGATACAATCTTTAAAAAGGTTTTTCAAGTACAGCCGGTAGCTAATATGGGGACACAAAATGGAGTAACTCCACAAATAGCTGCTCCAACGCTAAATTTTTCTAGTCAAATACGTGGTTATACCGACCCAAATGGAGTATTTACTTTCTCCTATCCTGCAACTTGGCAGTTGATTAATCAACCAATTCCCAATCTTCCTTATTTGCGTGTGATGGTAGGGGATCCTTCTTTGATGCAAGAAGCGGAATTTTACTACTTTAATGATGCATATACACCTGAACAAGCTATACAAAAACTTTATATGATTTTAACGCAGCAAATGGGTGAGACTATTCAATATAGAGCAGTAGGGAGTGTAATTTTAAACGGACAAACTTTTATGCGTTATGCAGGAACAACTGTAGCAAGTGGAATGCAGCTTTATTGGGTTGCATATTTTACATCTACTTCGCAAGGTGTGGTGGGATTTGTGCTGGGCTCATATAATAATCGTCTTAATACACCAGAATTAAAGCTTATAAAAAATAGTTTTAAGGTTAGAAAATGAAAAGAATACTTTTGTTGGTTGTACTTGTTCATATCTCACTTTTTGCAGAGAAACTTATTTTACAGTTAGATATAGTATGTGATGAGGTAGGAAATGCTAAAATTATTTGGAAACAGCAAGCCACAGCATTACAATGGAAACTGCTAATGCAGCGTTATGGGAACAATCCCTCTTTATTAAAAAAAGAGATTGTCTCTTCTCTACCGAGTTATGAATTATCTAATTTTAAATTTACTAAAGATGAGATGAATCGTACATTTATATTCTCTTTTGATGCAAAAGGTATTGTGAAGTATAGAGGTAATGGTATATGGCAATTTAAATATGAGAAGGAATTTACTCCAAGAAAGATTAATGAGCATACATGGCTCTTTTCAAATACTGAAACTATGGGTAATACTATTAATGAGCAATATATAACTCTTAAGCTTCCTCTTGATGTAAGGAATGTACAGCTTACAAAAAATGAGTTTGATGAGCCGGTGTTGCAATATTATCTTAAGCCTTCTTTTATACACTCTTTATCAATAGTTACTGAAATAGGAGGAGTGTTGATAATAATAGGTATAGCACTAATTCTTTACTATTTTTTTGGATTAAAGTATCAAAATGAGAGTGCTTAAAGGGGCTTTTGTTCTTTTTTGGGCACTATGTGCAAATGCTCTTACTATTTATATAGCTGGTACAGCGGATTTACAAGGGCAAGTGGAAAAACTCCCTAAAATAGCTACTATTTTTCATAATCTAAAAAAAGAGGATCCCTATACGCTTTTTGTTACTACAGGTGATGATTTAATGGGGCGCTATTTTCACGCTTTTGAGGGCAAAGCAATCTACTCTTTGATGAGTAGGGCAGGATATAAGTATGCAATTTTTGGTAATCATGAATTTGATAGAGGCACAAAACTATTACAAAAAGCTATGCGCTATGCTACTTTCAAATTCATCTGTAGCGATCTTTCTTTACCTGCTACATTGCGAGAAAAGAGTATACCTTATCTCATACGTACTATAAAAGGAGTAAAAATAGGGATTTTTTCTTTGATGAGCGAAGACTTACCGACAATAAGCAGTGTAAAAAATGTTTCTCTTTTAGATAGTAATGTAGCAACTGCTAAAAAAATGGTAACTCTTTTGCATAAAAAAGGAGTAGATGTTATTATAGTGCTGAGTCATATTGGTTATAAACAAGATGTGGCTTTAGCCAAGCGGGTAAAAGGAATAGATCTTATCTTTGGTGGACATTCTCATCACTATCCTAAAAAAATGGGACATATAGGAAAGACACTTATTGTTAATGGGGGTGAAAGAGGTAGGTTTGTGGTGTTTGTTTCGCTTCCCATAGAAAATAGAAGGGTTGATATAGATAGCGCTTCTATGCGCTATATAGAGGTTGATAAAAGTGTGGCAGATTCTAAGGTAGCAAAACTGCTTAATAGCTTTCAAAAAAAATTGCCAAAAGCCACCATAGTAGGCAGGACAAGAAGAGATTGGGATTTACGAGTAAAGGTTTTAAGAAGAGGGGAGTCTAGTGTAGCAGATATGATTAATGGTCTTTTATTGAAGCGTTTTAAAGTAGATATAGTTTTAAATAATAGCGGAGCTTTTCGGGGTAAAACTATTTATGAGGCAGGAGATATTACCGATTCTATGCTTCAAGAGATTGATGAGTTTCGTAATAGTGCTTATATTGTGCAATTAAAAGGTAAATGGATAAAGCAGATCTTAGAGCATAGTGCCTCTCTTTATGGTAAAGGTGGATGGCTGCAAGTAGCTGGTATTCGTTACAGGGTTGATTTGCGAAAAACTCCACAAAAAATAGAAAATCAGTATATTATACAAGAGGGTAAAAGGATATGCTGTATTGAAGTTAAAAAGGAAGGAAAGTGGGAACCTCTTCAAGAGCAAAAGATATATAATGTATTGACAAATGCCTTTTTGGCAAAAGGAGGAGACGGCTATTTTTGGTTTAAAAAATATGGTAAAAATGCTAAAAATACCTATACTTCATTCTATTCATTGATGTTGCAAACTCTCCAAAAACAAAAAGAGCTTACCCCACCCCCTTTTGATGGGCGGATAGAGGTTGTCAAGTGATTATTTTGTTTTACAAAGTACAGGATAGTTGATATCTCTCCAGGAGCCTAAATCAAAAAGATGCCCATCTATTGTATCGTGTACCAAATAGGTGTAATTGGTGGGCAGTGTATGGTTATGATAGGTAAGAATATAGTGGCGATCGCCATTTTCAAAAAAACCTTCACTATTTTTGGCGATAATAGCACTAGCATCATACTCATGAAGTCCTAGTTTTTCTACAAAAGCCTTTTTGTCTGTTGTTTTTTCATAAGCCTTTTTTATCTCTTTCCAATCTGCAACTTTTGCTTGTTTGCCAAAAGTTATTTTGCAGATGAAATCAAAGTCTTCATATGCTCCATATGTTTGAGGAGTCAAAGCAAAATCGGCTAATGCAAAAGGGGCTGCTATAGCTAAAAGAGCTATTTTTTTCATTTTGCACTCCTTTTTTCTTTTATTCTATCATATTTACACCTCCACAATCCTTATCATATTCGTTGCGCCCTCTTTGCCAACGATACTGCCCATTGTGATGACTATTGTATCGTCTGTGCGTAAAAACTCCTCTCTTTGGGCTACATCCAAAAATTTGGCGATGAGTTTGTCGGGATCTTTTATTTTAGGCAATTCTAAAATCTCTTGCACGCCCCAGACTACTGAGAGTTTATGGGAAGTCTTTTTGTCGTGGGTAACGGCGATAATGGGGATTTTGGGGCGGTATTTGGCTATGCTTTTGACAGTTGTGCCGCTGCTGGTAAAGCTAACAATTGCCTTTGGCTCTATCGCTTTGCACAAATCCGCCACGCTTGCAGCAATTGCATCTATATCTTTGCCTTCATAGCGTTTATAAAATGGATAGATACTCATAGTCTGCTCAATCACCTTTTTTAGCATCTTCACTGCTTCTACAGGGTATTTACCTACAGTCGTCTCGTCACTGAGCATTACCCCATCGCTTCCATCCATTACTGCATTTGCCACGTCGCTTACTTCTGCCCTTGTTGGAAAGGGAGAGTTTACCATCGATAGTAGCATCTGTGTAGCGGTAATTACTGGTTTTTTGGCTCTATTTGCCTCTTTGATGATGCGCTTTTGAATGATTGGTACCCTCTCAATCCCAACTTCTATGCCAAGATCGCCTCTAGCTACCATGATGCCATCGCTAGCCTCCAAGATCTCGTCGAAATTTTCCACCGCTTTTTGCGTCTCGATTTTTGCTACAATCCAAGGGTTTGCACCATTTGCTTGAAGAATTGCTCTAGCTTTAGCTATATCTTTTGCGCTGTTAACAAAGCTTATGGCTACAATATCTACGCCATTTTTGGCACCAAAGATGAGATCCTTTTCATCTTTTGGCGTAATGGCCGTAAGGCTGAGGTTGGAATGGGGGAAGTTGACGCCTTTTCGGCTTGAGAGCAC
>WGAX01000101.1 GCA_015494595.1 Nitratiruptor sp. | reverse complement strand
TGTGGGATTGATGCTGAGATATTTGGTAATTTAACAATATTTGCCTCTGGCTTTAATACAAGCTCTCCCAAATAAGCCAATTCATCTGCTTGCTTCTTATCCTCTGGCAATCTATCGCTAAACTCTGCAATGATTCTGCCAGCTAGAGAAATATCTCTAAGCTCAATATCAATATCCGCATCTTTTGTAAATGCTTTTACAATCGGTAACAGTGAATATGTAGCTAATGCCGGAGCCTCATCAATCTTTGTCCAGACCACCTTTGCCTTTGCCATCGCATCTCCTCTTCTAGTTATTTTTTATACATTCAGTATAGTAACAAGTAAATAATTTAAGTTTTATCAAATTGACTTTTAGAAATTTAGCTAATCAATTTCTGTTTCGTTTTTGCACAGATTGAATATTATGCAAATGACTTTTATAAGTTTTGCTAAAGATATGTTTGCCGTTTCGCCCCTTCACAAAATAGAGATATTTCGTTTTGGCAGGAAAAAGGGCAGATTTTATTGCCTCTTTACTTACAATACAGACAGGATATGGAGGAAGACCTAAATGTTTATAGGTATTAAATTTACTTGTATCTTCTCGAATCCTTTTGGGTGTAATTCTTGTATGGGAGAACTGCCCATAGTTCAAAGCTCCATCCATTTGTAAAGGCATATTCCTTTTTAAACGGTTATAGATAACGGAAGCAATAATTGGCATCTCCTCTTTATTTGCTGCCTCTTTTTGTATTATAGATGCTACAGTTACTATTTTTTCAAACCAGATCTTTTGATTAAAAGAGCCCAAAAACTTTTTAGAAAGTCTTTTATGCTGTAATAGTCCCACTCTAACCAAATAGGCTGCAATCTCTCTTTCAGTCATACCTTTAGGCAATGCATAAGTATTTGGAAAAAAGACCCCTTCAGGATAGGGAGCTTCCTTCTTATACTCATTTTGTAACATCTCTCTATCATATCCAAAGCGGCGACTTAATTGATTTAAAATGGTATATGTTGTTTCTCCTGGTATCAAAGTGACATAGATAAGAGCAGCTTTTGCGGTAGCCAAACGGTACAGAAAATCGAGATGGCTTGATTCCAATACGCCAAGATTAATCCAACCTCTTTGAGGATAGCCTATAAATCGCAAAGCATAACTATCAAGTGGAGTAAGAGCAACCCCTTTACTTTGCATATATGCTATAATCGACTGAATATTTCCACTAGGAATAAAAAATTGGGAATGTGGTAACTTCAGTGGCTGAGCAAAGTAAAAAAGCAATATAACAATGATTATTAAAGCAACTTCACTGATAAAAAAAATTTTTCTAGCTACTTTTTTAAGCATGATCATCCTTTCTTTTTTTGTTTATATACTTTTAAATGAGGGAATCACCATAAAAAACATCTATCTTTACCCCCTCATTATAAATAAATTGTATCTTAAACTGGATAAAAAACTTATAGTAAAGGGAGAAAATCTTATAGTACTTACCCAAAAATCAAATTCAAATAGTTTCTCTCTCTATCTCAAAGCAGTAGAGTATATTCCTAAAATATTTCAGCAAATTTCATTAAAAAATGTCTTTGTAGAAAACAGCTTTTATAATATAAACTATCAAAATAGCCTCTTTAAAGTAGAAAGCAGTAAGTACTCTTTACTCTCTTCCCTTCAAAAACAGCAAAACTCCATAAAGATAACTCTTCATAAATTTACCTATAAACCATACAACCTTTCATTGCAAGCTCAAGGTAACATCTCAAAAGATTCAGCAAAATTGAGGGGAAAATACAATTTTGAAGGAATTAGAGGAGAATTCACACTATACAAGAGCCATACTCACTATTTATTTACAGCTACCAGCAAAACATTTACAATTCAAAAGTTAAAAAAGCTCTTTACTCACTTCTCACTTCACAAGCAAATTAAAATTTGGAGTTACAAAAATATACAAGCTAAAAGTTACATACTCAACTATCTTAAAATCAACTATGACACTCAAAAAAGATTTAACCCAAATGATATAGAGGCTTTGGTTACTGCAAAAGATGTTACTATTACTTTTCATCCCAATCTTCCTTTTGCATTTGCTCAAAAAGTAAACCTCCACTATCTTCATGATAACCTCTATTTTCAGCTTTTGAATCCAATATATCAAAATAAGAGCCTCCAAGGCTCCTCAGTTATAATTAAAGATCTCACGAAACCCTCCCGTAGTCATATTCAAATTGTATTAAAAACTACAACACCATTTGACCCTACAGTTCAGGAAGTTCTTCGGGCTTATCAAGTGGATATTCCTATAACACAGAAACAAGGAAGTGTGAATGCAAAAGTTATTATTACACTCTATTTTCTTTCCAAATCAGTTAATATTAGAGGAGATTTTATATTTTATAACTCATCTCTTCTATTAGACAATATTCCCTTTTATACCCCTCAAGCTCTTGTCCTTTTACGCAATCAAAAACTAGTTTTTACAAACTCTCCTTTTAGATTCTTCGATTTTCTCTCTACCCATACACAAGGCTGGCTCGATCTCCAAAGGCAAAAAGGCAAATTTATTGTCAAAATCGATAATGCAAAACTCCAAAAAGATGGAGTACTACTCCTCAATATGCAAAATGTCATAGATAGATTTACACTAGACCTTGCCAAAAAAGAGCTTATAAGCGAGCATTTTCCCCTTACAATTTCATTTCAAAAAGAGAAAAAAATTATTGTGCATAACCTTGCACCATTTCTTCCCTACTCTCCCCTTGTACAAACAATATCCCCATTAAAAGGCAATGTAGAGCTCTATTTTCCACCATCTAAAAAGATACTGCTCAAAGCCCAACTTCTCAAGAAAAACACTACCCTTTTACAAAATGGCAAACCCATTACCCATTTTCTCCTAAAAGGAGAGATTGCACCAAAAACAGCTCACCTACAAATCAATAACAATATTACAATTAATATTGCCAAAAAAGTCCACATATCCTGCCGTAACTTTGAGTGCAATATTTCAAAAAGCACGAAAAAAGTCTCTCTCCAAAAACCTGTAGAAGCAGTGCTCAAAGATGTTGTCTTTATTTACACTAAATATGCTCTTCCCTTTGATAAAGCTCTTTTGCAAGTTAACTCAAGAAAAATAGAGTTAGATGGGAGATACAAAAAAAGTCTCATACATTTTCAAAAAAGAGATACCTATTTCACACTTACAGCCCAAAAGCTTGAAGCAGACTTTATTAATCATCTTTTAAACAAAAAGATATTTAGTGGTGGAGAATTTTTTGTAAACACAAAAGGAGAAATAGATAACTTCTCAGGTAATTTTCGTTTGCACAATACCCATATTAAAAATCTCAAAGCTCTCAACAATCTTTTTGCTTTTATTAACTCTCTTCCTGCTCTTATGACATTTCATAATCCAGGATTTGATAAGAAAGGCTTTTATGTAAAAAAAGGTAGCATAGAATTTTTACATAATAATGGCATTATCTTCATAAAAAAACTCTTTTTAGAATCTTACTCTTTAAATATTGAGGGAAGTGGAATTATCAATCTCTATACTAATCAGATTAACTTTAACATAAAACTGATCACATTCAAATCTATTACCAATATTATCAATAAAATCCCAATAGCCGGATATATTCTATTAGGCGATGAAGGTAATGCCTATACAACGCTCCATTTAAGTGGTAGTATCAACAATCCCAAAATTGCTACACAGCTTACAAAAGATACCCTTACATTGCCATTGAATATCATAAAAAGAGCACTGCAACTACCATTTAAAATATTTCAATAACCTACTCATTACGCAACACATCTATAAGATTGACTTTTGTAGCCTTTTTAGCAGGGTAAGTTGCAGAGATTATAATGATTATAATTGCTCCTGTAATAATTAAAAAGAGATCAACCATACTCAAATCTACCGGAAGTTTCGTTGTACCATACACATCTGCAGGAAGTTTAACAATGTCAAAATGCTTCAAAATAAAAAGCCCCAAAAATCCAAATACTACCCCCATAACTACACCCAATCCCCCAATAATAGATCCCAAACGAAAAAAGATTGCCCTTATCTCTTTTGGTGTTGCACCAAGACTCAAAAGTAGAGCTATCTCTTTTCTTCTATTCATTACTGTCATCAATAGTGAGCTTACAATATTAAGAGATGCAATAAGAATTATAAGCATCAACACAATAAAAAGAGCTCTTTTTTCCATCTGTAAAGCTGCAAAAAAGTTGCCATTTTGCTGCCACCATCCAACAATACCTACTTGCTGTGGTAAAAAGGCTTTAATCTTCTCTATATCTTTTTGCGGATTTTGTGAATAGATATGAATGCCACTATATTTATCCTGCGGAATATGCAACACTTTCCTAAGACTCGTTAGAGTAGTATAAGAGTAAGCTTTATCATAGGCTATCAGACCAGAGTGAAAATAGCCAACAACACGAAAGCGCTTAAAAATTGGAGTAATAGAAAAACCCATCGGCTCACTTTTGCTAAAAATCAAAAAAATTTTCTCATTATTAACAAGCAAAAACCGATCATAGAGCTCTTTGCCTACAACTATCTGAAATTTTGCTATCCTTTTATGAGCTACTGCCTTTTGCAAAACTTCATTAATTTGCACCTCTTTATCAAAATCTACCCCAAAAACAACTCCCCCCTCTAGTTTATCCCCTTTTTTATAGATAACCTGGGAAGAGATATAGGGACTAAAAAACAGATGTGGAAATGCTTTTTGCACCTGCTCATATACACTTTTATCAAGATAGGTAGCAAATTTTGGATAGATAGTTAAAGGATAATTCATTGTAAAGAGTTTATTCTCAAACTCCTTATCAAAACCATTCATTATAGCCATCGCTATAATAAGTACCATTACCCCCACCATAATACCCAAAAAGGCTAAAAGAGCAGAGAGAAAGATAAAGGGCTGCTCTTTATCAAAACGCAAATAGCGTTTTACAATATAGTTGACAAATTGTTTATCCATTGGCAGCAGTCGCTAATACTCCCCGTTTTGGACCACTTTTACCGCAGCAGTGTTTATACTTTTTGCCGCTGCCGCAAGGACAAGGCTCATTTCTGGCCGGTTTCTTCTCACTTTTTATTGGCTGCGTTTTGTTTTGAGTCTCTCCGTGCTGCATTACAGCAGAGTTTTTTAGCTCCTCTTCCATTTTAGCAAGCTCAGCTTCTAAACGCCTAATCTCCTCTTCCTCTTGCTCATCTCTTAATTCAATGAGATGCAGTGTCTTAATAGCCTCACTCTTCATTCTCTCTACAAGCTCCATAAAGAGATTGTAGGACTCTTTTTTATACTCTACAAGAGGATCTTTTTGATTGTAACCTCTCAACCCTATACCAGTTTTGAGTATGTCCATCTGATATAGATGCTCTCTCCAAGCATTATCTAGCACTTGAAGATATAAAATACGCTCAATCTCTTTTCTTTGCGCCTCATCCAGACGGCTCATCTTCTCTTCATACTCTTGCTCCAATTTTTGTGTGATATATTCTTTGAGTTCATCATACTCCTTACCTTGAAGCTCTTCGGCACTAAAGTGGCTATGAAACTCCTCTTGCAATACTTTAACAAGTTTTTCGAGATTGAAATCTTCCTTTGGCATCTCAGGAAAAATTTCACTTTGGGCTAACAGTTTTTCTACTACCTCTTCTCTATTCTCTTTAATTTTCCTATCTATATCATAATCAGGATTGAGCAGCTCTTGGCGAAATTTATAGATCGTCTTTCGCTGCTCATTTGCCACATCATCATACTCTAAAATATGTTTACGAGATTCAAAATGAAGATTCTCTACCTTCTTTTGCGCCTTTTCAACAGCTCTAGTTACCATTTTGGATTCAATATGCTCACCCTCTTCAATACCTAAGCGATCCATTATGTTTTTGATGCGATCCCCACCAAAGATACGCAGTAAATTATCCTCCAAACTCAAGAAAAATTGACTAGCTCCTGGATCTCCTTGTCTACCAGATCGCCCTCGAAGCTGATTATCTATTCTTCTACTCTCGTGCCTTTCAGTCCCCAAAATAAAGAGCCCTCCAAGCTCCCTTACCTCATCATCAATTTTTATATCAACACCTCGCCCTGCCATATTGGTAGCTACCGTTACAGCTCCCTTTTTACCGGCTTGCGCAATAATTTCTGCCTCTTTTTCGTGATGTTTTGCATTTAAGATTGTATGAGGAATCTTTTCTCTTTTCAATAACTTATGCAAAAGCTCATTCTTCTCAATAGAGGTAGTACCCACAAGTACTGGCTGCCCCTTTTTATGCAGCTCTTTGATTTTTTTCACTACTGCTTCAAACTTCTCTTTCTCTGTTTTAAAGATTAAATCATCTAGATCTTTTCTAATGACAGGCTTATTAGTAGGGATAGAGATAACCTCCAAACCATAGATCTCAGAAAATTCGGCAGCCTCAGTCTGGGCAGTACCTGTCATACCGGCTAGCTTTTTATAAAGTCTAAAGTAATTTTGGAATGTAATATCTGCTAGGGTTTGAGACTCCTCTTGAATTTCAACCCCCTCTTTTGCCTCAAGGGCTTGATGCAGCCCTTCGCTAAAGCGCCTTCCTTCACTAAGTCTTCCTGTAAACTCATCTACAATCACCACTTCACCATTTTTAACTACATAATCCACATCTTTTTGAAATAGATAGTTTGCTTTGAGGGCTTGATCCAGATGATGGGCTAAAATCGCATTCTCTAAACTATAAAGATTATCAACACCAAAAAGCTCTTCAGCTTTGGCAATACCCTCTTGCGTAAGGAGGATGACTCTATCTTTCTCATCTACAGTAAAGTGCTTATCTTTTTCAAGCTGTTTAGCTATCTTATCGGCTTTAATATAGTTATCAAGCTTTCTGTTGGTTGGACCAGATATTATAAGAGGCGTTCTTGCTTCATCAATTAAAATGGAGTCCACCTCATCCACTATCGCATAGTTGTGCCCTCTTTGTACAATTTCATCAAGAGAGTATTTCATATTATCTCTTAGATAATCAAATCCAAACTCATTATTGGTTCCATAGGTTATATCACACTCATACTGCTTCTTTCTTTCTAAATCATCCTGCAACTCACTAGTAATACAGCCTGTCGTATAACCCAAAAACTCATAGAGCTTACCCATCTCTGTAGCGTCACGCTTTGCTAGATAATCATTGACTGTGACAACATGCACACCTTCTCCAGTCATAGCATTCAAAGCCACTGCAAGAGTTGCTACAAGGGTTTTACCCTCCCCTGTCTTCATCTCAGCAATCTTGCCCTCATGCAATACCATACCACCAATAAGCTGCACATCATAGTGACGCATTCCAAGCACTCTTTTACTAGCTTCTCGTGTAATTGCAAAAGAATCCTCCAACACCTCCTCCATTGTAGCCTCACCACTTTTTACCTTTTGGCGCAGCTCATCAAAAGCCCTTTTGAGCTCCTCATCTGTAAGCTTTTCATATTTTGGCTCTAAAGCATTGATCTTTTTTACTCTTTTTTGATAGCGTTTAAGCTCTCTATCGTTCTTTGTGCCTATTACCTTTCGCACGATACTCTTTAGCATACCTCACGATCCTTTCAAAAACATTGTTCTCATTTTAACACAATTTAGTATATAATTTTTTCATAAGGAGTAGAAAATGAGAAGAGGATTTCTTTTATTAATTCTTGTTATAGCATATTCTTATGCAAAAATCAACATTCACAGTTTTCATAGCAAATTCATACAGACAATTACAAATGAGCAGAATAAAACAATCTCTTATGCAGGAGAAATCTGGTTTAAAAAGCCTCTCCTTGTAAAATGGATCTATACCAAACCAAACTATAAAGAGATCTATTTTATTGCTAATCAAGTTACAATAGTTGAGCCAGATTTAGAGCAGATTACAATCAAAAAGATTCATAAAAATATAGATATTTTTCAAATGCTTCACAAAGCAAAAAAGGTAGAGCAAAATCACTTCATTGCAACTCTACAAGGACAGCGCTTTCATATCTTTTTAAAAAATGGCATCCTCCACAAAATTACCTACAAAGATAAATTGGGTAATCGCAATACCATACTCTTTCTCAATCCTCAGCAAAATATTACATTGAGTATGAATATTTTTCATATCCCTTTTCACCCAGATTGGGATATCATCAAAGAGTAAATGCGCCCCAAGGCGCACTTACCTTATACATACTTATGAATCATCTCATCCAACAGCTCAGGGTTTAATTGATTGAAGTTGAGATATGTATAAACATTCTCCTCTTTACCTGCTAGCTTTTTGTTGATAATATCGAGATACTCCTCTTTTGTCGGAATCCTACCAAGTAGTGCCGTAACCGCTGCCAACTCTGCACTGCCTAAATAGACCTTTGCATCTTTACCCATTCTATTGTCAAAGTTTCTCGTACTTGTACTAAATACAGTAGCCCCGTCGCGCACTCTTGCCTGGTTACCCATACAAAGGCTACATCCCGGCAGCTCTGTTCTTGCCCCAGCAGTGCCAAAAACAGCATAGTATCCCTCTTCAATAAGCTCCTCTTCATCCATTTTGGTAGGAGGTGCAATCCAAAGACGCGTAGGCACTTGTCCCTCTCCTTTTAAAATCTCTCCAAGAGCTCGGTAGTGCCCAATATTGGTCATACAACTTCCAACAAATACCTCATCAATCTTATGAGGTCTATTTGGATCTGCCAATACTTCGCTCAGCGTTGCCACATCATCTGGATCGTTTGGACAGGCAACAATTGGCTCTTTGATCTCATTGAGATCGATCTCAATAACCGCTGCATATTCAGCATTTTTGTCCGCTTTCATAAGAGTTGGATTTTTGAGCCACTCCTCCATCTTTTTCTTGCGGCGCTCTAAAGTTCTCTTATCCTCATAGCCAGCATCGATCATCTTCTCAATAAGTGTAATATTTGATTTGATATACTCAATTACTGGCTCCTCATCAAGCTCCACTGTACAGGCTGCTGCACTGCGCTCAGCACTTGCATCGCTTAGCTCAAAAGCCTGCTCAACTTTTAAAAATGGCAAGCCTTGAATTTCAAGAATGCGTCCTGCAAAGATATTTTTCTTGCCTTTCTTCTCAACAGTCAAAAGCCCCTGTTTAATTGCAAAATATGGAATAGCATTCACCAAATCGCGTAGAGTGATACCAGGCTGCAACTCACCGCTAAATCTAACAAGCACAGACTCTGGCATATTAAGGGGCATCGTACCAGTAACTGCAGCAAATGCAACCAAACCGCTTCCTGCTGGAAAGCTGATACCTATTGGAAATCGTGTATGAGAGTCTCCACCAGTGCCAACTGTATCAGGAAGCACCATTCTATTGAGCCAAGAGTGGATAACCCCATCACCAGGTTTCAAGCTTACTCCACCTCTGCTTGTGATAAACTCTGGCAATGTGTGCTGCAATTCAATATCAGCAGGTTTTGGGTAGGCTGCAGTATGGCAAAAGCTTTGCAACACAAAATCTGCTCCAAAACTTAAAGCCGCTAGCTCTTTAATCTCATCTCTTGTCATTGCGCCTGTGGTATCTTGGCTACCTACAGTAAGAGTCTCAGGCTCCACATACATTCCAGGTCTCACACCCTCCATACCGCAAGCTTTACCTACCATCTTTTGCGCTAGGGTATAGCCAACTCCCTCTTTACCCGCTGGCTGCTCTGGACGGGTAAAAAAGTCCTCTTCTGGCATTCCTAGAGCTGCTCTTGCTTTTCTTGTAAGACCTCTTCCAATTATTAGTGGAATTCTTCCACCTGCTCTATACTCATCTGGCAATGTATTTGGTTTGAGTTTAAACTCACTTACCACCTCACCATTTTTAAGAATCTTCCCTTCATATGGACGAATCTCAATTTCATCGCCAGTCTCTAGCTTATCTACAGGCGCCTCAATCGGCAAAGCACCAGAATCTTCAGCAGTATTGAAGAAAATTGGAGCAATTATGCCGCCAATAATAATACCGCCTGTCCTTTTGTTTGGCACATGGGGAATATCTTCACCAATCCACCACTGCACTGAGTTGATACCAGATTTTCGGCTGGAGCCTGTTCCTACAACATCGCCCACAAATGCAACAGGCAAGCCTCTTTCTTTAAGCTTTTTGATTGTCTCTTGGGCATCTGGCATTTTGGCTTTAAGCATTGAAAGAGCGTGTAATGGAATATCGCTTCTGCTCCACGCTTCACTTGCAGGAGAGAGATCGTCTGTATTGGTCTCTCCGGGAACTTTGAAAACTACCGCTTTAATAAACTCTGGTAAAGGAGGTCTGCTAAAAAACCACTCAGCATTTGCCCAAGACTCCAATACCTCTTTTGCATATTTATTGGTTTTTGCTTTTTCTACCACATCGTTAAATGCATCATACACTAAAAGCGTCTTTTTAAGGGCATTGGCAGCTGCTTGTGCTACTTCTGGATCTTCGTGATCAAGCGCCTCTACTAAAGGACCCACATTATAGCCTCCAAGCATTGTCCCAAGAATCTCTACTGCGTGTTTTGGGCTAATTGCTGCAGTTTGGGCGTGTCCTTGGACAATATCGCGCAAAAAAGCAGCTTTTACATACGCAGCATCATCTACACCTGGTGGCACTCTATTTAAAAGCAGATCCATCAAAAACTCTTCTTCAACGATTGGTACCTGTTTTAAAAGTTTTATAACTTCATTAACTTGCTCAGCACTTAGAGGCTTTGGTGGAATACCAAGCTTTGCTCTCTCTTGGGCAGCCTTTTTATACTCTTCAATAAAGCTCATTCCTACTCCTTTTAGATATTTTGTCGAAACTGATCAACTCTTTTTTGCATCTGGCTTAAGATATGCTCCAATCTCTTTAAAAGCATCTCTTTCTCGTGGATCAAATTCTTCTCCTTCTCCTCTAGCGCCAACTCCTCATCAACCAGCTTAAACTCTTTGTTAGTAAGCTCTTCATACTTCTCTTTAAGAGCTTGTAACTTCTCTTCGTGCTCGTGAAGCTCTCGCAACAATACAGCTCTATCGTGCTCTAGCATCTCAATTTCTCGCTGGGTTTTGGCTTGCAGTGTCGCTTTTTGCACCCGTTTTAGTTTGCCTAAAACTTGATGAATCTTATGCTCATGCTCTTTGATCTCTTTTTGAATAGACAAGATCTTTTCTTCAATTGTAGAGATCTCTTGCTTTTTTGCTCCTAACTCCTCTCTGATTTTTCGTAACTCCTCTTTATCTTTTTCTAAAAGTTTTTCCAAATGCTCAGCTTTCTCTTCCATCTTTTTTATAAACTCTTCCATAACACTCCTTTTTTGAAAAAATTGTAGCAAATGTTTTATAACAAGCGCTGTTACTGTTACTTTATGAAACAAGTAATAAAAGTATTGTTTATTTTAGTAACACTAAATGAGAATCTCTCTACTTCCTTTTGCATTTGGAGGTGAAAGCACTCCTGTATTTTCCAGCTGCTCTACAATCCGCGCAGCCCTATTGTAACCAATTTGCAAACGACGCTGCAAATAGCTAATAGAAGTTTTTCGCTCACTCAAAACTATCTCTTTCGCCTCTTCATAAAGCTCATCCAACTCCTCTTTTGAAGAGCCTAAAACTCCCCCACCACTTATACTCTCTGCCAAAAACTTCTCATCATACTCCGGCTCTCTTTGAGCTTTCAAAAACTCTACAATCTCCTCAATCTCACCCTCACTCACCCAAGGAGCATGTAGTCTAATAATACCATTGATACCAGGAGGAGTAAAAAGCATATCTCCTCTTCCAAGCAAAGACTCTGCTCCATGGGTATCTAAAATCACTTTACTATCAACTTTTTGCCCTACCCTAAAACTGATACGAGCCGGAAGGTTTGCTTTAATAAGCCCTGTCACTACATCCACGCTTGGCCTTTGCGTAGCAACTATAAGGTGTATACCACTTGCTCTTGCCATTTGCGCCAATCGCGCAATAGAATACTCTACCTCTTTTCCACTTGTCATCATCAAATCGGCCAACTCATCGATCACCACTACAATATAAGGAAGCTCAGCCATCCCCTCTTTTCTAGCCTTCCTATTATACCCTTCAATATTTTTTGTCTTCATTTGACTCATAAGATGGTAGCGCCTCTCCATCTCTGCTACCATATTGGACAAAGCTACGACTGCCTGTTTAGAAGAGGTAATAACGGGTGTTAAAAGGTGAGGAATATCGTTATAGATGCTAAACTCCAACATTTTTGGATCAATCATCATAAGCTTTAGCTTATCAGGAGCATTCCTATATAAAAGACTAATTACCATCGCATTAATTCCCACACTCTTACCACTTCCTGTAGTCCCTGCAATAAGCAGATGTGGCAGCTGTCTTAGATCGGTTACAAAGGGTTTTCCTACAATATCTTTACCTAAAGCCAATGTTAAGGGTGAAGCTGCCTTTTTAAAAATATCGCTCTCAATAATTTCGCGAAGATAGATTGTCTCAAACTCCTCATTTGGGATCTCAATACCTACTACATCCTTACCAGGAATTGGTGCTTGAATACGAATCGTTTGGGCTTTCAATGCCATTGCCAAATCATCTGCTAGATTAAGAATTTTAGATACTTTTACATGAGGAGCTGGTTTAAATTCAAAAGTGGTAACCAAAGGGCCTGAATAGGTGCGCACCACATCTCCATCAATTTTAAACTGCTTCAACTTTTGCAGCAGCTCTATCACTTTCCGATCAAGAAGAGCCTCATCTATTTCACTCTTTGTAAATTTAGGCTTTTGCAAAAACTCTATGGAGGGCAAAAGAAAATCTGTAGGTTTTTCTACGCTACCCTTTTCTATGGTAGCTAACAGTTTCTCATTCTCCTCTAACTCTTTAACAATTTTTACCTCTTTACTCTCTTGCTGCGGTTTTTTATTAGAGTGAGGTCTCTTTTTTCTTTTCTCCTCTTGTTGTGTCATTGAGCTCTTTGGTGCTTGTAAACTTCCCTTCACATTTGTAGAGACATCTAAAGTGCTATGCATCTGCTGCACAGGCTCTTTTTGAAGCTTTGAGAGTAAAGATTTGATTTCAGTTTGGCTCATATCCTCTTTTTTGCCAGAGCTCTCATTTTTTATCAAACGTATAGATGGATGTTTCTTAGAGCGCTTCATCTCTTCAAATGCCGTATCTTCAAATTCTGGATAAAAAAATGGCTCAACCGCATCTTTTTTTCTTAGCTCTTCTCTTTTGGATAGAAGCTCTTTGAGCATATTTTTAAACTTATAAAAATAGTCTCTTATCACTGTAACTATCTCGTTTTCTCTATTAAGAGTACGAAAGCACTTATAAAAACAAAAACGCATAGATGTATGAATAAAATGCATTCCTGCACCTAGATAGAGAATAAGTGCTAAAAGAAGCACAAGCAACCACACCCCTGCCAATCCAATATAAGGAGCCAATGTTTGAATAACCATATAAGCTAAAGCTCCGTTATGAGGAGGCTTAAATAGAAGTGCTTGGAGAAAAAGAATAATAAAAAAGCCTAAAAATATTGCTTGAATTTTATCTATTCCCTCTTTTACATCAATTGTGCGCCTAGTATAAAAGTGCCATAGCGGTATCAAAAGGGCAAAAGGATAGATAAAAGCGATATAGCCAAAATACTTTCTATTAAATTTTCCTATCAGCTCTCCAACTTTTCCTACAAATTGAAAATCGGTAAAAATAGTAGCTATTCCTATATAGATAAAAAAAACTGCTACCAATAAAAAGAGAAATCTTCTCAATATCTTCCTTTTTTTTGCTCAATTATACAAAATTTTAAACCTCTTATAACCCAAATCCCTATTTTTCCTACTCTCTTGGAGAACTTTTCTTGAATTTTTTAAAAAATGTTTGTAGAATTTAAAAGTATTGAATTTTATTTAAAGGATGTATCAATGAAAAAAAGTGAATTTATTCAAACTGTAGCACAAAAAGCCGGTTTATCAAAAAAAGATGTACAAAAAGTTATAGAAGCTGCACTTGAAACAATTACTGAAGCTTTAAAAAAAGATGATGATGTGGCATTTATAGGCTTTGGAACATTTACTACTACTACAAGAGCTGCTAGAGAAGCAAAAGTACCCGGTACTGATAAAGTTGTGCAAGTCCCTGCCACAAAAGTTGTAAAATTTAAAGTAGGTAAAAAGCTCAAAGAGGAGATCGCACAATCATCCTAAAGGCCTTTGTCTTTAGGATTAAAAAAAATTTAAACTTTTTTTTGTTACTATTTCAATCCCGATGCCGGGGTGGTGAAACTGGTAGACACGCGAGACTCAAAATCTCGTGGGCTTTGCCCGTGAGGGTTCGAGTCCCTCCCCCGGTACCACTGCGGGAGTAGCTCAGAGGCTAGAGCACCTCCTTGCCAAGGAGGGGGTCGCGGGTTCGAATCCCGTCTCCCGCTCCAGTTTTCTTCATGAAGGCTTATCTATTGAAAATTGCTGTCGCAATCTCCGGTGCAAGTGGCTTTCATTTAGGTATCAAAACCTATGAAGCTATTCCTCAAGAGCACAAAAAATATCTCATTATATCCCAAAACGCCAAAGTAGTTGCACAAAAAGAGCATACCTTTTATAATGAAGATATAAGTGCTCCCGTTGCTAGCGGCAGTTTTGGACTTGATGCAATGCTTGTCATTCCCTGCTCAATGAATACACTAGCTAAAATTGCTGTAGGTATTACAGACAACCTCATCACAAGGGCTGCAAGCGTTATGATAAAAGAGAAAAAGAGACTCCTCTTAGCCCCAAGAGAAATGCCTTTTAGCCCCATTGCGCTAGAGCATATGCACAAACTCTCTTTACTTAATGTTATAATAGCCCCGCCCGTTGTGGCATATTACAGCAATCCAAAAAAGTTGGAGGAAATGGAAAACTTTTTTATAGGGAAATGGTTTGATTTAATTGGTATTGATAATACACTCTATAAAAGATGGCAATGAGAAAAGTTATTTATCCTGGTACATTTGATCCTATCACCAACGGACATCTAGATATTATTAGCAGGGCTGCTAAGATTTTTGATAAAGTGATTGTAGCAGTAGCCCTCTCTCAGGAGAAAGGACCTATGTTTGATATTGCCACCAGAGTCAAAATGGCTAAAATTGCTACAAAAGAGTTCGGTAATGTAGAAATCAAAAGTTTTGATACTCTATTAGTCAACTTTTGCCAAAAAGAGAGAGCAAAAATTATTATTAGAGGTCTGAGGGCTGTAAGCGATTTTGAGTATGAGCTGCAGATTGGCTATGCCAACAGATCCCTAGATAGTGAAATTGAGACACTCTATCTTATGCCAAGCTTGCAAAACGCTTTTATCAGCTCCTCTGTTGTAAGATCTATTCTTAAATTCAAAGGTGACATCTCTCATCTTGTGCCCTCCTCTATTATTCCTCTATTAGAGAGTCTATGATGTATGTTCTGTTTGAAGGAATTGATCGAGCAGGAAAAAGTACCCAAATTGAGCTTTTAAAAAGAGCTTTACCAGATGCACTCTTTACCAAAGAGCCAGGTGGTACCCCTTTAGGCAAAAGGATTCGCGAAATAATCCTTCACACCCAAAATCCGACCCCTTTGGCTGAGGTTTTTCTCTTTTTAGCAGATAGAGCCGAGCATATACAAAAGATAATTCGTGCTAACAGTAACAAACTCATCATTAGTGATAGAGGCTACATATCGGGTATCGCCTATGCACATACTAAAACAGAAATCCCTTTACAAAAGCTCTGCTGGCTTAATAGTATTGCTATGCAAAAGACTCTTCCTCACAAAATAGTTTTATTAACTCTTACAACAGAGGAGCTACAAAGACGCTTAGCTCTTCATCCCCTGGATAATATTGAAAAAAGGGGTATAGAGTATCTAATCAGTGTGCAAGAGATTATGAAAAATTTGGTAATTCATAGTAAAATTGCACATCTTATTATTGATGGAGCTAAACCTGTTAAAGAGATTCACCAACAGATAGTAGCCTTTATAAAGGATAGCCAATGATACAAGCATTGCGAGGAATGAAAGATATTTTGCCTCCTCTTAGTCACAAATACCTCACCTTTATCCAAAAAGCCTCTCACATTGCACAAAATTACACATTTGAGTATATTGAGCCCCCCCTTCTAGAAGAGACAAAGCTGTTTAAACGAAGCGTAGGAGAGAGCAGCGATATTGTGGGCAAAGAGATGTATCAGTTTATCGATAAAGGAGGCAATGATGTGTGCCTTCGACCTGAAGGAACTGCTGGGGTTGTAAGAAGCTTTATTGAGCATAAACTAGATCGCAAAGGTGGGGTGCACAGATTCTATTACTATGGGGCTATGTTTAGGTATGAAAGACCACAAAAGGGACGCTTGCGCCAGTTTCACCAGTTTGGAGTAGAGAGTTTTGGGGAGGCAAGCGTATATGAGGATGCAGCCATAATTATGTTGGCTAAAGAGATTTTAGATCATTTTAACATCAGCTACACTCTAGCCATCAACTCCATCGGCTGTCCTGCTTGCCTACCAGATTATAAAAAAAGACTTGTAGCATTTTTGGAGCAAAAAGAGGATATTTGTGATGATTGCAAAAGAAGACGCTCAACCAATCCAATACGGGTATTAGACTGCAAAAACCAAAAGTGTCAAAGAATCTATAGTGAAGCTCCAAAACTGCTGGATCATCTGTGTGAGGCTTGCCAAAGAGACTTTAATAAACTCCAAGAGATCTTAAAGAGTGAGGGTGTGGAGTTTGTTATAGATGAAAATCTGGTAAGAGGACTAGATTATTACACCAAAACAGCCTTTGAGTTTATCAGCACCCAGCTTGGAGCGCAAAATGCCATTGCAGGAGGCGGCAGGTATGACAATTTGGTAGAGTTTTTGGGTGGCAGACCCACTCCCGCTGTTGGCTTTGCAATCGGGATTGAGAGGATTTTGGATCTTATTGAGATCGATTTTAAGAGAGAAGGATTCTATCTTGGGACAATGATTGAAGAGGCGATCCCAACTGCATTTCATCTTGCTTTGCAAAAGAGAAAAAGCGCTAAACTCTTTATGGAGTATAAACAAAAAAGCCTCAAAGCCCACCTTAAAGCTGCCGATAAACACAATAGTCGCTACGCTTGCATTATTGGTGAAGATGAGTTTCAAAAAGGCACTCTGTGGGTAAAAGATCTAGAAGAAAAAAGAGAGTTTCATATAAGCCAAAAAGAGTTCTTGGAGCTTTAATGAGCGATTATGGCATTGGGCTTTGGTCAAACGGAGACTTTTTTATAGAAGATGGTGTAGTAAAAATCAACTACGCTACAAAACCCTCTCTATACGAAATAACTCAAAAAATACGAGAAACTGGTATCAGAGGTCCTATACTTTTGCGCTTTCCCCATCTGATTCAAAAGCAGATCGATGCTCTTTTTAGCCAGTTTAATAGAGCCATTAAAACCTTTAATTATCAAGGAGACTTTCAAGCAGTCTTTCCTCTTAAGGTAAACCAGTTTCCCAATTTCATAAGCTCCCTGGTAGAGATTGGTAAAAAGTATAACTACGGCTTAGAGGCTGGCAGCAAAGCTGAGCTCATTATTGCTATGGCATACAACAACAAAAATGCCCCTATCACAGTTAACGGTTTTAAAGATAAAAGTATGATAACTTTAGGCTTCATCTCTGCTAAGATGGGCTATAACACTACCCTCACCATTGAGGGGCTCAATGAGCTAGAAAATATTATTGAAGCAGCCAAAGAGTATAAAGATCCAATGCCAAATATTGGGCTTCGTATTCGCCTACACAGCTCTGGGATTGGTATTTGGGCAAAGAGTGGAGGCATCAACTCCAAATTTGGTCTCACCTCCACTGAGCTATTAGAGGCAGTGGAATTATTGAGAAAAAACGATCTCTTAGATAGATTTACAATGATCCATTTTCATATAGGCAGCCAAATTGGGGAGATAAATCCAGTCAAAAAGGCTTTAAGAGAGGCTGGCAATATCTATGCAGAGCTCAAAAAGATGGGAGCAAAAAATCTTAACAATATCAATCTTGGTGGAGGTTTAGCGGTTGAATATTCTCAACACGAGCATATCCACAACCGCAACTACACTCTTACTGAATTTACCAATGATGTGGTCTATCTGCTTAAAGAGATCGCTACCCAAAAAGGGGTGGAAGAGCCAAATATCTTTACTGAGTCTGGGCGTTTCATAGCTGCCAGCCACGCAGTGCTTATCGCTCCAGTATTAGAGCTTTTTTCCCAAGAGTATACTGAAAAAGGACTAAGACTCAAAAAGCAAAATCCCCCTTTAATCGAAGAGCTCTATGACCTTTATAAAACCATCAATCCATCCAATGCAATAGAATACTTTCACGACAGCCTTGATCATATGGAATCACTCCTTACGCTTTTTGATCTGGGCTATATCGATTTGCAAGATCGAAGCAATACTGAGATTTTGGTGCACCTAATAATTAAAAAGGCGATTGAGTTAACCAAAGATAAAGATCGCTATGAATTAAAGCGCATCCAAGATAGAGTCCAAGAGCGCTATTTGCTCAATTTTTCTCTTTTTCAAAGCCTACCAGACTTTTGGGGGCTTAAACAGCGCTTTCCTGTTATGCCGCTAAATAGACTCGATACACCTCCCACCAGAAGTGCTTCTCTTTGGGATATAACTTGCGATAGTGATGGGGAGATTGACTTTAATGTAGACTACCCTTTGCTGCTACACGAAGTGGATCTAAAGAATGAGGAGTATTTTTTGGCATTTTTCTTAGTAGGAGCATACCAAGAGATTTTGGGGATGAAGCACAATCTCTTTACACATCCCACAGAAGTGACAGTTAAATTTGATGAGAGTGGATATAGACTGGAGAATATGGTAGAGTCCCAAAGCATTTTAGATATTTTATATGATATGGATTACGATATTAATGAGATTCAAAGCAACCTCAAGCAGTTCATAGCCACTAGTAGCTGCGCTAATAAAGAGAAGATCCTAGAGACCCTTACGATGCTTTTACATGAAAACAACTACCTCAAAATCTCTTCTAAAAAGGTTGAAGAGTGAGTCAGATCTCTTTATGGCAGCAAATTAAAGAGGATTTTTCTATTGTATGGGAGCGAGACCCTGCAATTCACTCAAAATTTGAGCTGCTTACCAACTATCCAGGAGTGTGGAGTATATTTTGGTACCGCATTGCCCACCGCCTCTATGTAAAAGGCTTTAAGCTGCTGGCCAGAGTTATAATGGGTATCAATCAAATCTTTACAGGCATCGATATTCATCCAGCTGCCAAAATCGGTAGAAGAGTCTTCATCGATCACGGCATTGGGGTAGTAATTGGAGAGACTACCCAGATTGAAGATGATGTGCTAATTTATCAGCAAGTGACTCTAGGAGGTGTCAGTCTTCATCAAGGCAAAAGACATCCTACCATCAAACAAGGTGCAGTTATTGGAGCTGGTGCTAAGGTACTTGGCAACATTACGATTGGAAAAAATGCAAAGATTGGTGCAAATTCGGTAGTTGTCAAAGATGTGCCTGATGACTCCACTGCTGTTGGGATTCCTGCTAGAGTTGTAAGCAAAGGGCTTGATAGAGGCAAACTCTCCCATAATAAATTACCAGATATTGATAAAGAGCTCTTTGAGTATCTGCTCAAGCGCTTTGCTATTTTGGAGCGAGCCTACATTAGCGGAGATAAAGAGCTTTTAAAAAAGGAGGAGGAATTGGATACAATATATCAAGAGTTTTTAAAATCTATGAAGTTAAAGGATTAAGATGCTATCACAAAGAATCCAAACACTTAGCGAATCACTCACTATTGCAATCACCTCTTTAGCGAGAGAGCTTAAAGCTAGCGGTAAAGATGTGCTTAGCTTTTCAGCAGGTGAGCCAGATTTTGATACACCTAAAGCTATTAAAGAGGCGGCTATTAGAGCAATT
>WGAX01000100.1 GCA_015494595.1 Nitratiruptor sp. | reverse complement strand
TCCATACTTGGTAAAACCGCTCTCCACTTAAAAGTTAAGGATGAGAGTTGATAGTCGCATCTGCTGGGCGTAATGGCAAAACCAAAATGGCTAAAGAGCTGGTAGCTTCTTGGCATATGAAATGCTGAAGTAACCAAAATGATGCTAGGGTATTTACTAGCAAAGAGCTCTTTTGTAAACTTTGCATTTTCATAGGTGTCTTTACTTTTTCCCTCAATAACAAAGCAGCCCTTTTGCAAATGGGTGCACTCTTGAAGAGATAAGTTAAAAGCTTGAATAAGTGTTTGCAAACTTTTTTTAGCATAGCTATTTTCATAGCCAGTATAAACAAGAGGCAGATTTTTTTCTACTGCTAGCTTCAATCCCCAAAGAAGTCTCTTTGTACCAGAAGCACTTAGAGGCAGCGTTGGATCTTTGCTCACATATCCGCCTCCAAGCACTACTACCGCTTCTGCTGTTTTTGGATTGGTAGGAAAAGGCATATCTTCTAGTGGCTCTAATAGGGCTTTTGCCACAAAATGGCTAGAGAGTAGCCATATAAACAGAGCCAAAAAGATACAGAGTTTACGCAGTCGGCGCAAAAAATATGCGCCAATTAAAAGCAGTGTGATAAAGAGCCCGGGAGGCAAGAAAAATGCAGTAACTAGCTTAGAGATAACAAAGATCACGCCAATACCACTTTTTTACTTCCCTTTTGTAGTCTTCCAATAATATAGCCGTCACTCTTACTTAACACCTCATCTACATCTTTTTGATCTACTACCAAAATCATCCCCACACCCATATTGAAGGTTTTATACATCTCCTCTTCTTCCACATACTTTCCAATAAACTCAAAAATTGGCAAAGTTTTAATGCTTTTTTTCTCTATATGAGCGTCGAGATTATCAGGAAGTACGCGCGGCAAGTTCTCTACGATCCCTCCTCCGGTAATGTGGGCTAGGGCTTTAATGTAGGATTGGAGTTTTTTAAAAGTTTTAACATAGATGCGGGTGGGCTCAAGTAAAATATCGATAAGCCTTTTGCCATCAAACTCCGTATTAAAGTCCATTTTCAACTTTTCAAAAAAGAGTTTTCTAACTAATGAATAGCCATTAGAGTGAATCCCACTAGATGGCAAGGCTATAAGTAGATCGCCCTCTTCCAAAGGGGCTCTATTTTGTAAAGTAGCTTTTTCTGCAATACCTACCGCAAAGCCAGCTAAATCAAAATCCCCCTCTTTATACATTCCAGGCATCTCTGCTGTCTCACCCCCAATAAGGGCACACTCAGCCTCTTGGCACCCTTTGGCTATGCCTTTGATCACCTCTTTGGCTTCATCAACTTCTAGCTTCGCAGTGGCGTAGTAGTCGAGAAAAAAGAGAGGCTCAGCAAAACTGCATATGAGATCATTTACACACATTGCCACCAAGTCAATACCAACAGTATCAAACTTCTTGGCTTCAATTGCCAGCTTGAGTTTTGTGCCTACCCCATCAGTAGCCCCAAAGAGTATAGGCTCTTTGTAGCCGCTTGGCAGCTCAAAACCCCCTGCAAAGCCGCCAATGTCGCTTAGCACATGTTTGTTGAAAGTAGCTTTAACGAAAGGTTTTATCTCTTCTACCAATCTCGCTCCAGCATCTATATCGACGCCGCTATCTTTGTAGCTGAGACTCATTTATTATCCCAATCGCATTTGCCAAAGATTTTGTTGAAAAACCAAAGACTAGGACAGAAGTTGGTAAAAGCAAAAATTAGCAGCATAATAATGATAAATGTTTGCAAAACTACAGCTATCTTAAACATCAATGGATCTTTCATTCCCATTGCAAAGAGATACATAGTAAACCCAAGCATAATCGCCATTAAGATTCGTTGCGCTTTATCGCCGCACATTTTCCCTCCTTTTTTTGTTTAATTATATCATTTATGGCTTCATTCAAGAAATTGTGTTAAAATCAGACAAATTTTATCTGAAATGGAGCTTCTATGTGGTTTGAGGAGATACATAACAATTTTTTCAAGCAGGGTGTAAAAGTAGAAAAGAAGCTTTTTGAGACAAAAAGCAGATACCAGCACATCGAAGTGTATGAGAGCAAAGAGTTTGGACGCATTTTAGTAATTGATGAACATGGAATGCTATGCGAAAAGGATGAATTTATCTACCACGAGATGATGGCGCATGTGCCTGTATGTACCCACAAAGAGCCAAAGAAAGCTCTTGTTATTGGCGGTGGCGATGGAGGCGTGGCCAAAGAGCTTTTAAGGCATCCTGAGATAGAAGTAGATATGGTAGAGATCGATGAAGAGGTGGTAAAAGTAAGCAAGGAGTTTTTCCCTGCTATTGGAGATTGGGATAATCCAAGGCTCAATCTCATTATCGATGATGGCATTGAGTTTGTCAAAAATGCCAAGCCAAAAAGCTACGATTTGGTGCTTGTAGACTCCACCGATCCAGAAGGGCCAGCAGAGGGGCTTTTTAATCGTAACTTCTATGCCCATGTTTTTAGAATCCTCAAAGACGATGGCATCGTGGTAG
Source organism: Nitratiruptor sp. (assembly GCA_015494595.1). Classification (GTDB taxonomy): domain Bacteria; phylum Campylobacterota; class Campylobacteria; order Campylobacterales; family Nitratiruptoraceae; genus Nitratiruptor. The sequence continues at coordinate 2,055 of WGAX01000100.1, read as the reverse complement.
CGCAAGGGGAGAGTTGGTGGATCGATATGCCTTTGCACAAAGAGATTATGGGTGTCATTGGGGAGTTTTTCAAGATCGTAATGCCATATCGCTTTGAGATGTATATGTATCCCGGATGCAACTGGAACTTTATACTCGGCAGCAAACTCTACCATCCAACCGCAGATATAATCTTGCAAAGAGCAGACTTAATCGATGGGCTAAAATACTACAACTCCGATATTCATAAAGCCAGCTTCATCCTACCAAACTATGTGAAAAAAGAGTTAGGGGATCTCTATAAGTGGTGACACTCCCCTACGCCATTGCACTTACTGGCTCCATAGCTACAGGCAAAAGCACTGTTTGTAACCTTCTTAAACTCTATGGACTACGAATCATTGATGCTGATGAGATAGCGCATAAAGTGTTGGATGAGGAAGCTAGTGCAATTGCCCATCTCTTTGGCAAAGAGTATGTAGTTGATGGCAGAGTGGATCGCAAAAGGCTTGGTAAGCTTATTTTTAACTCAAAAGAACAGCGTCTGCGACTAGAAAAACTATTGCATCCTAAAATAAAAGCGAAAATATTACAAGAAGCCAAAAGGCAAGAGCACTTCAAAGTTCCCTATATAGTAGATATTCCACTCTTTTTTGAAACAAGGAACTATCCAGAAATACCCAAAGTGGCAGTAGTCTATGCTCCAAAAGAGCTACAACTGCAAAGACTTTGCAAAAGAGAGCGTCTGAGTCTCGAAGAGGCAAAGAAGCGTATAGCACTGCAGATTGATATTGAGCAAAAAAAGAGATGGGCAGCCTATGTGATCGATAATAGCAAAGATCTCAAACATTTACAAAATGAGGTGGAAAAGTTTGTAGAAAGGTTAAAAGATGAGTATGCAATTGGTTAAATATAGCGCTAGTGGAAACGATTTTGTAATCTTTCATACCTTTATCAAAAAAGATAGAAGTGACTTGGCCAAGAGACTTTGCCATAGGCAAAAGGGCATAGGCGCAGATGGATTAATTGTTTTATTGCCCCACCCTCAGCTTGATTTTGAGTGGCAGTTTTATAATGCAGATGGATCAGAGGCTGCAATGTGCGGCAATGGCAGTCGTGCAGCTGCTCACTATGCATACATTCACGGTTTAGCACCTGCAAAAATGAAGTTTTTAACATTAGCCGGTGAGATTGAAGCAGAGGTTGAGGGTGATATTGTCCAAACTCAACTTACAGAGCATAAAATCTTGCAAAAGGGTATTGAAGAGTTTGGACATATCTGGTGGCTTATAGATACGGGCGTGCCACATTTAGTAACATTTGTGGAAGATTTGAAACAGTTTGATAAAAAAATAGCTAAAAAATTGAGAAATAAATACGATGCTAATGTGAATTATGCTATAATTCCCGACTTGAAAAATGTAGCCGTTCGTACCTTTGAGCGAGGCGTTGAAGATGAGACGCTTGCGTGCGGGACAGGGATGGCCGCCTCTTTTGTCAGGGCTCTAGAAGAGCACAAAGTGGCCAACGAAGTGAAGCTCTTGCCAAAGAGTGGGGAGGAGCTTTCCATTCGCTATGCAAACCAAAGGCTCTATTTCAAAGGTAGAGTCAAAAAGATTTTTGCAACATATAAGGAGGACAGTAGTTGAAGAAGATCATTGCGTTGCTAGTACTATTTGGAGCATTTGTGTATGGTATGGATAGATTGCCTGGATGGTACTATGCTATTAAAGATGTTAAACTGCAAAAACAGCAGTTTTTTAAAATTTTAAGACCTTTGGTTGTAAAAGAGAATCAAAAGATTGAAAAAGAGCGTAACTTTATCCAGAGATTTTTTAAAGAGTATAGAAAAAATCCTCTCGTTTCTGATGAGTTGGTAACAAAACTTGCAACTCTTGCAAAAAAGTATAGAATCAAAGAGCTCTATAACGAAAAAGAGTATCTAAGAAAAATCGATACAATTCCAGTCTCATTGGTTTTGGCACAAGCTGCTCTTGAGAGTGGATGGGGGAAAAGCCGCTTTGCAAGAGAGGCAAACAACCTCTTTGGAGAGTGGACTTTTGGCAAAAATGGTCT
>WGAX01000099.1 GCA_015494595.1 Nitratiruptor sp. | reverse complement strand
TTGAGGTAGATTATGAATTGCATAGTAGTATGATGCTAACTATAAAGAGGAGTGCTACCCCAACGCTATATGAATTTTCGGTGATGTTGAAATATGCAGGGTTGAATCTTGAAGGCAAACATATTATTGAGAAAAATAAGTTTAAAGATGAAATGATTTTAGAGCAGATTTTAGAAGCAATATTTTTTATAATAATCAAAGCTACTCTCAATATTCCATCTTCTGTATATCTACCTGCATCAAGAACAGGATATTTACATACATATGAAGTTTTGATTAAATATGCTTTAGAGAAGACTTTTGGAAAAAAGGCACATGAGGTTTTGAATTTACCTGATTGGATTTTGGATTTTATTATTAAACTTTCTCAGACTTCTAAAAATATTGATGAAACTAACGAAATTGCTACATTAATTGAGCAAAATATTCTTAATGGAAAAGTTGTTGTTTCGCAAGAGAGGAGTGATATTGAATTTTTTATAAAAAATAGTAGAGGTAATTATAAAAAGAAAATCGATCTCCCTTATACTTCCTCTTCTATATCTGAATTAATCCCTTTGGTTGCTTTTTTGAAAAGAGGATTTATTCAGCCTAAACAATTACTAATTATTGAAGAGCCTGAAGCTCATTTGAGCTTTGAAAATCAAAGATTAGTTGCTAGAGTCATAGCGCTTCTTGTGCAAAAAGGTGTTAAAGTGTTGATTACAACACATAGCGATTTTTTGATATATGAAATCAATAATCTTATTCTTGCTCATGCAATTGATAAAGAGAAGCGCCCATTTGAATATAAAGATATTACGTTAGATCCTCATAGTGTTAATCTCTATAATTTTTTACTTGAAAGAGGAAGGAAAAGATCTGTTGTTAAAAAGGTAGAAGTGACTAAAGAGGGGATAGATAATCCATTCGTTGTAGATAACTTTCAAAAGAGAGCTAAAATGATAGATAAACTCTATTCTCTTTTTGAGGAAGTAGATGAGTAAAATTGACAGCAAAGAGGATTTTATAGGTATGTGGAATCAGATGTTTAAATGTAAGTGCAAAGAGGAGGGTTCCATTGTTAAGATAAAAGAGACACAAAGTGAAGGGGAGGGAGAAATTTTTTTAAAATTTACTATTATGGATTCTTCTAAGCAGTTTGTATTGCAATGTGATCTATCCCAGGGTTTTAGTATATCGTATCTTCAATCCTCTAAAAAGCCAGATGGATTAGTATTTTTTGTTGATTTGGGAAAAGAGATAATAAGAGTCTATATTGTTGAGTTGAAAAAGACAATTACACGAAAGTTAGAAGATGCAAATAAGCAGATTAATACTCTTTTTTATTTTATACAAAGTCTCTCTTTAGAAAAATGTTTTGATGTTCGATATTATTGTGTGATAGGGTATCAAAATTGTAATAAGCAAAATATGGCTCCTAAAATTACGCCTAGCAATAGAAACAGATTTATTGCAAAACTTTATAGTGGTTTTTTAGAGTCTTGTAAAAATAAAAAAGGCAATATGCCGATCCTGCATCCCTTTTGCACATTTGAAATTTATGATTTATATAGTGTTAAATTTCATGAGACATTGGAGATAGAGAGTTAAAATGAAAAAAATTGTTCTTCTTGGCTCTACCGGCTCCATTGGCGTCAATACCTTAAGGATTGCAAGAGAGTTTGGTTTAGATGTAGAGGTATTGGTCGCGGGCAACAATACTGAGCTTTTACAAAAACAGGTGGCTGAGTTTAATCCTCGCATCGTAGTAAGTGCAAAAGGGGGCGATTTTGATGCGCCTGTAGTGTTAAAGGGCGAAGAGGGGATACTTGAGGCTTTGGAGTTGGCAGATTCAGATCTTGTAGTCAATGCATTAGTGGGCTTTACAGGAGTGGCTCCTACGCTAAAAGCCATTGAGCTTGGCAAGAGGGTAGCGCTGGCTAACAAAGAGAGTCTTGTAGTAGCTGGCAAATTCATTGATACAAGCGCTATTGTGCCGATAGATAGTGAGCATTTTGCTCTTTGGTATATTTTGCAAAGTGGTTTTACACCAAAGAGGCTTATTATTACTGCAAGTGGGGGAGCACTGAGGGATTGGCCTTTGCAAAAGCTAGAGAGTGCTACCCTGCAAGATGTATTGCGCCATCCCAACTGGAGCATGGGGCAAAAGATCACAATCGATAGCGCTACGATGGTGAATAAACTCTTTGAGATTTTAGAGGGGTATTGGCTTTTTGGCACCAAAAGTATTGATGCGGTCATCGAGTCAAATTCCAAGATTCACGCAGCTATTGAGTTTGTGGATGGAAGCTCTATGCTGCATGCAAGTGAAGCAGATATGCGTTTACCTATTGCCTATGCACTGCTTGGCAAAGTTGAAAGAGAGATTGTAAAACCAC
>WGAX01000098.1 GCA_015494595.1 Nitratiruptor sp. | reverse complement strand
TTTTGGCAAAGAGGTGCTCTACTTCGATGAAGATAGGCTCATTGGAGTAGATTTAATCGACATTTTAGAAGATGGTATAAGCTCAATCTACTTCTACTACGATCCAGCCTATGCAAACCGCTCTTTAGGGATATACTCCCTTTTAATCCAGATAGATCTGGCAAAAAAATTGGGACTTAAGTGGATCTATTTGGGATATTGGGTAAAGGGGTGCGCCTCTTTTGCGTATAAGAGTCAATTTAAGCCCTATGAAGTCCTCGAAGGCTTTCCTCCTTTGCAAGAGGAGCCCAAGTGGGAGGCTAAGGAGCTCTCTTAGCCCCTTTTTCACTAAAGCGTCTAATAAGATGGATAAAAATCCTTACAATCAATATCAATATATAGACAATAAAAGTAAAGATAAAGGGGTGTAAAAGCCCAAAAGGGCTAGAGGGTAGTGCTTTGAGATGCTCTAGTGGATGATGGAGCCACTCTTTATAGTGCATCCAAAGTGCGAGGAAAAAGAGCAAGAAGATATAAATTTCAAGCTCTTTTACTATCCTCTTTCGCATATTACATCAATCCCTTCATCATCAAGTGCCAATACATAGGTTTGAGCAAATAGAGATCAAATGCCCACCAGATCCAGCGAGGTTTGGCAGGATCGAGGAATGGGAATGATGGAGCAGGCTTAGAGCCATAATTGAACTCAGCCAGCATAATTTTGCCATATTGTGTTTTGAGTGGACACACTGTATAGCCGTCAAATTTAGCTTTTGGCTCTTTGCCCTCCATCACAGCTACAAGGTTTTCTTGGATAATTGGCCCATGATGTCTTGCACTACCACCTGTTTTACCCTTTGGAATACCCAAAACATCACCAATACCAAATACATTTTTATATTTTATATGCTGCAATGTATACCTATCTGCTGCCATCCACCCTTTTGCACTTCCTTTTTGCCAAGCAAGTGGAGAGTTGCGAAACTCATTAGCAGCAGTCATTGGAGGTACAATATGGATAAAATCGTATGGCATCTCTACCATCTCTTCTTTGGTAATATAATCATACTCTTCTAAATCTGGATCCCACTCTCCCTTGACTTTATAGGTATGATGGAAAGTTGCTATCTTTTTATTAGTATCGATTTTTACAAGGTTGTGGTTCCATTTATTTGTGATGTTGCCATACATTGGTTGCACTTCGTTTGTGAGTGTTGCGTTATACTCTTTAATGCCAAAGAGCTTATTCCCTTTTCCTTTAGTAAAGTAGAATTTTGCATTCATATGCACATCTGCCCCACCTACAGGTCCATTGCCTCGTAGAAAATCATCACTTAAATATAGAATCTTCTGGGGAGCACCACCACACTTAATGGGGGTTGCTGGCTGGGTACAGATTACATTGATAGGATTATCTTTGCTAGCCTTTTGGGCTGCAGCTCGCATCTGTTTAAACCACTCCCAAGTAATCTGGCCACCTTTGACGCTTCCAGTCTCTGGGTTATTTAGATAGACACTTGCGATGCCATTTTTGCCAAGCTTATCTAGAGAAAGACCATCGATTTGCTCATATTGATAAGAGATTCCAACGGCTACAACCAAAAAGTCATACTTTACTTTTCCATTTTTTGCAGTAATAACTTGGTTATTATCCGGATCGAATTCCATTACTTTATCTTTAATCCAATCTACTCCACTGGGTATTAATTCACTGTTTGGTTTTTTAATATCCTCTGCTTTATATAAACCTGCAGCCATAAAGACTTGCCCCGGTTGATAAAGATGGATCTCATTGGGAGCAATGATTGTAATTTTTGCATTGCTTGCTGCTCTTCTTAGCCTCGCAGCTGCCATAATACCGCCAGCACCACCTCCAACAATAACGATATGCGCTTTTGCATTAGATGTTTTTTTAGGCTCCTCAGCTCTTGCGCTGCCTGCACCTACCATTACGCCTGCAGTGCTCAACCCCATCAGCTTCAAGGCATCACGACGGCTAAGCCCTTCACTTTTGAGCGTCTCTTCAATAATTTCTCTTACTTTTTCCAAATCTTTCGGATTATTTTGCATAGCCTCTCCTCATTTTTAATGTATATTCTCTAGATAATATTAAATTTTTTGTAATATTTCTCTTAATTTATTTATCTAAATATCAATTCATTCTTTGTTAGTTAATTTTTGTAATATAAAGTTGAATATTTTGTGAGTTGTTAAAAATATTTCTAACAGGATAATAAATAATATCAATAACAGAGCTTTGAAGAGGTTGAGGATGTTTAAATTTAATAGCACGAAAAATAGAGCCATTTTGTTGTAGTGTTAAAAGTAGATGATTTTTCTCTTCCCCTACAAGCCTTTTTTCCAATATCTCTACATTAAAAGCAGCAAACTTTGGCATAGGATTACTCTCTCCATAGGGAGCAAAGCGCTCCAAAATCTCTATAAGCTCCCAATCTATCTCTTGAAAGGGAAGCTCTCCTAAGACACTCTCTTCCTCAAAAAAGAGCTCTTGGGGAAGTTTTGCTGCATGGCGGTTAATTACTTGGCGAAAAGGCTCTAAATTGTGCTCTTTCAAAGCTAAGCCTGCAGCTTTTTTGTGTCCTCCAAAGCGATCAAGATAGGTAGCGCTCTTTTGAAGCAATCCATACAGATCTACTGCACCAAGGCTACGAGCACTCCCTTTATAACTACTTCCCTTTTTGGTAAGCACAATGGAAGGCTTTTGAAATTGATCTACCAATCTTGCAGCTACAATTCCCACAACTCCCTCATTCCAATCCTCTCCTGCACTCACAATAACAGCATCATCAGCTTTTACCCAAGCTAAAGACTCCTCAAACACCCTCTTCTCTTCAGATTTTCGCATAGAGTTAAGAGCTAAAAGCCTAGCATAATAGAGGCTTGCTTCAAAAAATGATGGAGCCAACAGAAATTGGAGAGCTAACTGTGCATCTTCCATTCTGCCTGCACTATTGAGTATAGGAGCGATAGAAAAACCAAGATCTTCACTATTAAAGGAGGACTTCTTTAAAGTAGTACGCAAAAACTTTACAGCTGGTCGTTGCGACTCTTCCAAATAGCGAAGTCCCGCCTGGAGCAGCGATCTATTGATATGGCGAAGAGGCATCATATCTGCTACTATGGCAATTGCTAAAAGGTCAAGAAATTGGCGCATATCAAGGCTTAATCCCATCTGCTTTTTGAGCTCTCCTATCAAAAACCACGCTACCTGGGCACCACAAATCTCCTCATAGGCAAAATTACAACTCTTTTGCTTGGGATTAACAATGGCATAGGCATCTGGTAATGTGTCAGATGGTGTATGGTGATCGGTAATAATAAGATCAATTCCCATCTCTTTGCAATAGCTTGCTGCCTCAATGGCAGAGATGCCGTTATCTACCGTTATAATGAGATCTACATCCTCAAGCTCTTCTACAATGCTCTTGCTCAGACCATAGCCGTGTTTGAAGCGATTGGGGATAACAGAGGTAATAGGATAGTTAATAGAATCAAAAAATTGATGCATCAAAGCAGTAGAAACTACCCCATCTACATCGTAATCGCCTACCACCACTATTTTTTGTCTCTTTTCAATCGCCTCTTTTATGCGGTTTGCTGCCTTTTGCATATCTTTGAGGGTATGGGGCTGAGGGATTTGGGAGAGTTTGACAAATCCCTCTTTGAAGCGCTCCAAAAGAGTCTGATAAATATCGGCTTTACTTAATCGTCTCATCTATTTTGCAACGAATGTTTGATAAATGCAGTTATTAATGGATTTGGTTTTTGTAAGTGCGATGTAAACTCTGGATGAAACTGCACACCTACAAACCAAGGATGCTTGACAATCTCCACTGCTTCTATAAGTCCCTCTTCGCTCTCACCACTAACAACCATTCCCTTCTCTTCCAACTCTTTTCTATAGGCTGGATTTGCTTCATAGCGGTGACGATGCCTCTCATAAATCACTGGTGCTTTATTGTAGGCTTCCCAAAGTTTAGTACCCTCTTTGGTTTTGCAAGCATACTCTCCAAGCCTCATTGTCCCACCCATAGGCGAGGTGTGGGTACGGATCTGTTTTTGTCCAGATGTATCGATAAACTCATCAATTAAGTAGATTACAGGATGAGGAGTATCGGGATCAAACTCCATCGAATTGGCATCCTTGATGCCAAGTACATTTCTAGCATACTCAATAATGCTAAGCTGCATCCCCAAACAGATTCCAAGATAGGGAATGTTATGCTCTCTAGCGTAACGAATGGCCTCAATTTTTCCCTCAATACCGCGCTCGCCAAATCCGCCAGCTACTAAAATCCCATTGACATCTTTTAAAAATTTCTCATTCCCTTCGGCCTCAATTAGCTCGCTATCTACCCATTTAATATTGACTTTTGTATCGAGGGCTGCTCCGGAGTGTACAAGTGCTTCAGTCAAAGATTTATAAGACTCCTTAAGCCCTAAATATTTCCCTACAAAAGCAATTGTTACCTCATCCTTTGGGGCTATAATTTTTTTAACAAGCAGATCCCACTCATCCATCTTTGGATGCAATCCCTTAAGATGGAACTGCTTTGCAATTGGCTCTAAAATATTTTGTCTAAGGAAATTGAGAGGCACTTTATAAATGGTTTCTGCATCTTTTGCCTCAATAACACTTTGCGGAGCGATTCCACAGCTTCTAGCAATCTTCTCTTTGAGCTCTTTTGGTAGAGGGCGCTCACATCTTGCAATAATCATATCAGGACTTATGCCTATACGGCGAAGCTCTTGGACACTGTGCTGGGTTGGTTTAGTCTTGAGCTCTCCTGCTGCTGCAATGTAGGGGACAAGTGTGACATGAATATTATAGGCTTTATGAGATCCCAACTCATGCGTAAGCTCTCTAATAGCTTCCAAAAATGGTAACCCTTCAATATCACCAACGGTGCCACCAAGCTCAACAATTAAAATATCTTTACCTTTGCCAGCCTTTTTAATACGATTTTTAATCTCCTCTACAATATGGGGTACAACTTGAATAGTTTTGCCAAGATAGTCCCCTTTACGCTCTCTTTGAATAACTGAGAGATAGACCTGTCCTGTAGTAAAGTTATTGTTCTTTGAGAGTTTAACATCCAAAAAACGCTCATAATGTCCTAAATCTAAATCGGTCTCTGCTCCATCTGCCGTTACAAACACCTCTCCATGCTCTAAAGGACTCATAGTACCCGGGTCGATATTGATATATGGATCAATTTTGAGAATAGAAACATTTAATCCACTATTTTTAAGCAGTGCCCCAATACTAGCGCTTGAAATCCCTTTTCCAAGGGAACTGAGTACACCACCAGTTACAAAGATAAACTTTGTCATCACTCCGCCCTGTTTTTTAAGAAAAATTTTAACTAAACTTTGCTTAAGAAGCTCTCTAATTCCAAACTAATCCCAAAAAAGGTACAATAACACTCTAAAAGGAGGCGTATGAGAAAAGCTCTTTTATGGCTTATGCCTTTTGTTATGCTCAATTTTGCTTACAGTACACCTGCAAAACAAAAGCTTACCCAAAAGATAGAGTTTGGCTATTTTGGCACAACAGGTAATACCAATACCAACTCTCTTACAGCAGCCTATCGCTTTAAATACCATTTTCAACCAAAATCTCGTATGGAGTTTTTTGCAGATATTCTCTACTCCAATCGCAATGGTAAAAAAAATAGCGAGCGCTATCGAAGCCAGCTTGACCTCTACCACAACTATAAAAAGTGTCTCTACTCCTTTTTGGGACTCGGCTTTTTACGCAATACTTTTGAAGGATACAACCAGCAATACCGCATCAATCCTGGCTTTGGTTATACACTTATGAAGACAAAAAAACAAAAGCTTGCTTTGCAGCTAGGATATGAGTTTCGTCGTAATAACTATACCAATCAACCAAGTAAAAATTTTCACTATGCAAAAGGGGAGTTAAAGCACCGCTATACTTTGACTAAAAAAAATTATCTCTCCTCTCAACTCTCTTTTAATGAAAATATTGAGCAATCAAAAGATTTTGAGACAGAGTTTACTACAAATCTTCATCTTCATATCGTCAAACAGCTCAGTTTTAAACTTAGTTTCGAGCTAAAGTATGACAACCTGCCTCCAGAGAATAAAAAAAGAACCGACACCGTTACAAAAGCTTCCATTGTCTATAATTTCTAAACCAGTTGCAGCTCTTTAATCTCTACTTCTACAATATCGCCTACTTTATGGCTTCCCTTTCTAGGAAGTCTGAAAATATCGCCCATAAAGGCTACCACTATGCTCTTTTCATCAATCTCTACCACTTCAGCTTTATGGAGTTGATGGCGCTTACCTATCTCTTTGGCTCCATACTCCTGCACAACTTTGCCCTGCTCAATCTCTACTACCCTACTGCTTAATCGGTAAATCTCTGCTACATCGTGGCTTACCATCAGTGTAATAGTGCCAAAGGCTTGATGTAATTCTTTAATCTTTGTTTGCAGATAGCCTCTAGTAGCTGGATCAAGGGATGAGAGAGGCTCATCAAGCAGCATAACTTTTGGTCTTCTCATATATGCCCTAGCAAGAGCTGCTCTTTGCTGCTGACCGCCGCTTAGCTGATGAGGGAAGCTGTTTTTATGCTCCAATAGATCCACAAGTTTTAGCAGATGCAAAGCAAAGCCAAGATCTTTTTTAACATAGAGTAGATTTTGCAACACGCTCATATTGGGGAAGAGAGCATACTCTTGAAATACAAAGCCCACCTCTCTTTTTTGTGGAGGCAGGGCTTTACGATCCTCTAGCCACCTTCTATTGCCAATCTCTATTACTCCTCTCGCCTCTTCAAGTCCTGCAATAACTCTTAAAAGTGTAGTCTTACCGCTACCGCTTCTGCCTCTTATGGCAATAAACTCCCCCTCTTCTATCCTTAAAGCCACTTCAAGGCTAAAGTGGCGAAGCTCTTTATAGATGTTTATGCGCATTTTTTGCATACACCACCAATAGCACCAAAAAGCTCATCGCCACCATAATAGCGCTATAGATATGGGCACTTGTAAAATCCAACATCTCTACATACTCATAAATAGCAATACTTGCTACTTTGGTCTTTTCAGGAATTGAGCCTCCCACAATCAATACTACTCCAAACTCTCCAATAGTATGAGCAAAGGTAATAATGAGCGCATTTAACAATGAGCCTTTCATATTGGGCAAAATCACAAAAATAAGGGTTTGCAGCCACCCTTTGCCAGCCAGAAAGCTTGCCTCAATAATATTTTTTGGCGTAGCCTCAAAGCCTCTTTGCAAAGGCTGCACCATAAAGGGCATTGAGTAGAGAATACTAGCCACCACCAGCCCCGGAAAGCTAAAAACAAGCTCAACTCCAAAAAGCTCTTTGATAAGTTTACCAACGGGGCTATCTGGGGCTAGTGCAACTAAGAGATAAAACCCCAAGACACTTGGGGGCAGCACTAAAGGCATAGCTATAACAGCTTCTATAAAAGGCTTACACCTACAGCGCATTTGTGAGAGTCTCCAAGCTAGAGGCAAAGCGATTATAAAAAGCAGTAGTGTAGTAATGGAGGCTAATTTTATAGAGAGCCAAAAAGGACTCCAATCAATCCTGGACACTATATCCATAATCCTCTAAAATCTTCGCTGCCTCTTTGCTAAACAAAAAGACAAAAAAGGCTCTGGCAGCATCACTGTTGTGAATAAGCACAACCCCTTGTTTAATGGGGGTATAAAGTTTTGGATTTATGGGATAGGCAAACCTTTGCAAGGGCTTTAGACTCTTACTATAGAGCGCTGAGGCTGCAATAAAAGCCCCCTGGGCTCCATGCAAAGCATATGTAGTGGTCTGGGCTATAGATTCGCCAAAAAGAAGCTTTTTTTCTATGTTTGGGATATGGAGCTTTTGCAACACCTCCATTGCAGCTTTGCCATAAGGGGCAGTCTTTGGATTGGCTATAGCAATAGAGGAGAGTTTGGCAATATTGTCAAGATTTGCACTCTTACTAAAAAAAACAAGCTTTCCTTTGGCATATACCAAAGGTCTAGTGACTGCAAAGCCCTTTTCATAGAGCTTTTTGGGATACCCTATATCAGCAGACAAAAATATATCATATGCAGCTCCTCGCATAATCTGTAATGCCAGCTTGCCGCTACTGGCTATGGTGGTTTTTACCTCAATCTGAGGATTGCTTTGTGTAAAGCTCTCTATAAGTTTTGGCAGAGCAAAGCTCATATTGGCAGCTGCTGCAACGGTAATACTTTTGGCAAAAGCAAAAAGCCCAAACAGCACAAAGACTACTACTTTTCTCATTTTTTGCTCTTTTTCTTGCAATTATACTAAAATCCTACAATGTGACGCATCCTTTGCAAAAGCTTTGCCGCAATCTCTTGGCGCAATGCTCCCTTAAAATCGATCTGGTTGCGATAGAGCAAGTGCTCTTTCTCATACAAAGAGAGCCTCAAAAATCCATCAAAATCGCTCCCCAAGGCTTTGGCAGAGATGCAAGAAGTTACCGAAAACCCGCCGTAAAGTCCCTTGATTTATCAATGGGGATATAAGGCGATAAAAGAGTTGAGAGGAAGTTCATCTTCCTTGAAACTCTTTTGAATTATACTCTGTTATAATACAAATATGAAATGTATAGACAAGTTTAATTCAGATAACAATATGGTATATTCTTGCAAATATCACATAGTTTGGTGTCCTAAATATCGTAGAAAAGTATTGATTGGCGATGTAGAAACAAGGCTCAAAGAGATAATGCAAGAAGTTGCTAATGAATACAATGTAGAAATCATTGAAATGGAGAC
>WGAX01000097.1 GCA_015494595.1 Nitratiruptor sp. | reverse complement strand
ATCTAAAGCTATCTCCATATCTTTTAGCTTTTGATCATAATACTCTTTAGAGCTTTTGAGCTGTTTAATATAAGAAAAAGCACTTATAATATTAAAAGGATTTTTAATTGTCGGTGCCTCGGGAATTTTTTGGGGTTTAAGAATCTCCAAAAAGGGAGACTCTTGATACTCTTTCAAAAGCTCCAATTGATTTTGCAATGTCTCTTTTTTACTCTCTAACTCCTGAATCAATCTCTTTTTACGATAGCGTTTAGCTCGTTTTAGTTGATAAAGTATTTTATTAAGCTGCTTTTTGATTTTAAAGTATGTTTTATAATTTTCATACTTTTTAATCCAGATATTTTTGGCTAGTTTTTGATTGATATACTTTAACTCATTTTGATACTCTTGAATTTTGTTATCCATAAGCTCTATTTGCCTCTTTTGCAGCTCTGCAGTTACATTTTTCTCACTTATATTCTGCTCTGCTGCTAATAAAAGAGTCCACAAAAGAGCTAATACAACTTTTAGCATCGCATAAACCTACTTAATACCTCTATCACATCCTCTTTAGCTACGCTATCACTAATAATAAAATCCCCAATCCCCTTTGGCAAAACAAACCTGATTTTTTGCTGAGCACTCTTTTTGTCCAAAAAGAAGTGCTCATAAAACTCTTTACTATCTTTTATCTCATAGCAGGTAGGCAGGTTGTAGCGCTGAAGAAGATTTTTGACTCTTTGAGCCTCCTCTTCACTCATTAAACCAACCCTTTTAGCCAGCTCATTTGCCATTACCATTCCAATAGCTACCGCTTCTCCGTGCAAAAAGCCTTTGTAGTTGGTAAGGTTTTCAATCACATGAGCAAAGGTGTGTCCATAATTGAGACTAGCTCTTACACCTGCCTCTTTCTCATCCAAGGCCACAATTTTAGCTTTGAGCTCTACAGACTTTTTAATGGCAAGCTTGATACTCTCTTCATCCTCTAAACTATTTTGCTCAAGCCACTCAAAAAACTCTTTATCAAACACTACTGCCATTTTGACAATCTCTGCTACTCCTGCACTAAATTCCCTTTGTGGCAAAGTCCTAAGAAAATGGGTATCGATATAGACAGCTTTTGGCTGATGAAAAGCACCCAAAAGATTTTTGCCAAAGCGGTTGTTGATACCGGTTTTACCACCAACGCTTGCATCTACTTGGCTCAGCAGAGTTGTAGGAATCTGAATAAAGTCTATTCCTCTTTGATAGATTGCTGCCCCAAAGCCTGTCATATCGCCAATAACTCCTCCTCCAAAAGCGATAAGCACAGATTGGCGGTCGATTTTATGATCAAAAAGGCGATCAAGCAAAAAGTTTAAAGACTCCTCATTTTTATAATCCTCTCCATCTGGCAAAGTAACAATATAGAGCTCTTTTGCCTTTAGCCTTTCCAAAAGGTAGCCCAAATGCAATCCTGCAACCTTTGGATTGGTTACAATAACTGCTTTAGTATCTAAAACTATCTCTTGGATGCCATCGATATAGATGGGATAGCTTCTATCTTCCATTTTTTTAAGATTGATAACCACTTCCATTGCTTGCCTTACTTTATTTTTATCCATAATTATAAAAAAAAGTAGTTTATAGCTTTTTTATAATTCTGGAATGAAAATTTGATGGTACTGTTTTAACTTAAAAAAGAGTGCTTCTGCATCTGTAGAAAAGATATTCCATACTCTAGCCTTAGCTACCTTCTCATTAAATGGATATATGATTAAAATATTTTTCTCATACTGCTGAATATATCGTATAGGATTGAGTTTTGTTTTTTTAATTGTAATGGGCTTAGAAAAGATATTAGCCAAATTTTCAAAATGATCAATAACTTCTCTATTTGTCTCCTCTTGCATATACTGAAAAAGTTTCAAAGTAAGTTTTAACTGAATAGCAATATCAAAAATGATAGAGGAGATCTTCTCCAAATCTTTATTCCTACCCAAAACTATTCCTACCTCTTTTAACTCCTCAAAAGATTTTTGTGAGATGGAGAGAACAGGAATGGAAAATCGATAGAGAAACTTTCTAAAAACCCTCTTTTCAAACATTGTAGAATGGGTAATAAAAAGCCCTATTTTTGCTCTTTTTATATCCTCTTCTATTCGCTGATAGGGATCAACTTTATAGTAATCTATCGTAACCTCAATACTATCGCTATCATACTGCTTGATAAAGTGCAAAAAGGCAAAATCAGTAGGATTAATAATTCTAATAAAAAGTTTCCTATCTTTAAATTTTTTATGCACATACACAGCACCAAGGACTAAATGTTTTAAACTTTTTAGATCTAACAGCTCCATATCGATAAACAGATAAGAATTAATTCCAAATGGCATAGGAAACTGTCCAACTTCCTGTTTAATGGATTTAAACACCTCTTTTAATACATCAGGCTCACCCACAAGCAAAAGCAAATCATTAGGATAGATCATTAATGAGGCTGAAGGAAGCAAAAGTCTATTATTGCGATAAATTGCTGCGATTCTCCAGTTTTTTTGCTCAATGGAGCCAATATGACGATACACATATGCACTCCCAAAAGGTACCAGCACCTCCATAATCTCTCCCTGCCCAAGCCCAACATTTTGTGCAGTTACGGGAATATTTGGGAGATGATCAGCCACTCTGTTTGCAAGAATCTCATTGGCATTAAGTCTAATAAAGTTTTTTCCCTCAAATGGTAAATTCCATCTATCAAGTACCACAATATTAACACTACTATCAAGTTTGCGTACATTCTCAAATGAGGCAAGCGTATCAATCTTATTGGCAAGGACGATAACAACTTCACTAAAGCGATGATGAAAAAGTGCAGAGAGTTTTACAAACGAGGTGGGATCAAAGCGATAAAAAAAGATATTTTGATGCTCTTTTTCAAGTTTAATGCTAGAATCTTGATACACTACAAAATATCTATTGGTATGTACATAGTTTTGGGCAATCTTTCGTAAGAGCTCTTTTGCTACAATACCATCAGCCAAAATCAAAACATCTGTTGGCAACACTGTTGCACTTTGCACACACACCCTTTTTAAGGAGAATTATTGAAATTTTCTTTAGATGCTCAATCTGGTAACGCAAGAGCCACCACTATTGTAACTGCCCATTCTACCATAAAAACCCCAGTTTTTATGCCTGTGGGCACAGCTGCCAGCGTCAAGGCACTAGATACCAACGATCTCACCAGTCTGCTTGATGCAAAGATTGTCTTAGCCAACACCTACCATCTCTATCTGCGCCCAGGCGATCAGACTATCAAAGAGCTTGGAGGGTTGCACAACTTTACGGGATACAAAAGAAGCTTTCTTACTGATAGTGGAGGATTTCAGGCCTTTAGTCTTAGCGATATGAGCCAAGCAAATGATGAGGGTATAGAGTTTCAAAGCCATATAGATGGCTCACGCCACCTCTTTACACCTCAAAAAGTGCTTGATATTCAATATAATCTTGGCAGCGATATTATGATGATTTTAGATGATCTGATCGCTTTACCGGCTACCAAAGAGCGCCTAGCTCTCTCAGTCAAGCGCACCACCAAATGGGCAAAAGACTCCATTGCGTATCACAAACAGATGCAAGCACAAGGTATTGGTATTAACCAAAATATTTTTGCCATCATTCAAGGAGGCACAGATCCCTACTTTCGCCAACAAAGCGCCCAAGAGCTTTGCGCTATGGATTTTGACGGATTTGCCATTGGAGGGCTGAGCGTAGGAGAGGAAAGCCAAGCAATGTATGATACTATTGAGCATACTACCCAGTTTATGCCAAAGAGTAAGCCTCGCTATCTTATGGGTGTTGGCACACCAGAAGACATTGTAGAGGCAATTGAAAGAGGCATAGATATGTTTGATTGCGTGATGCCTACTAGAAATGCAAGAAACGGCACAATTTTTACCACCTTTGGCAAACTCAACATTAAAGCAGCCAGATATAAAAAGGATCCAAATCCAATCGATGAGAGTTGCGGCTGCTACACCTGCAAACACTACAGCAGAGCCTATCTTAATCACCTTTTTAGAGCAAAAGAGCTTACCTACTATAGATTAGCCTCTTTGCACAATCTTTACTACTATCTGGATTTGGTTAAAAAGGCAAGAGAAGCAATTTTAGAGCAAAATTATGTTACATTTAAACAAGAGTTTTACGCAAGGAGAGGTTTATGAGACTTGGAGTAAATATTGATCACATAGCAGTTTTACGAGAGGCTAGAAAAGTAAACGATCCAGACCCTATTGAGGCTCTAGGCATCGTCAAAAGAGCAGGAGCAGATCAAATTACAATTCACTTGCGAGAGGACAGGCGCCATATTAACGATTATGATGCTAAAAAAGTTGTAGAGTTAAGCTCTCTACCCGTCAATATAGAGTGCAGCATAGATGAGGAGATTATTGAGACTATCTGTAAACTACGCCCCCATAGAGCTACTATTGTGCCAGAAAAAAGAGAAGAGATTACTACTGAAGGGGGGCTTGATGTTATTGGCAAATTTGATAAAGTAGTACAGACAGTTGAGAAACTTAAATCCCACGAGATCGATGTATCACTTTTTATAGATCCAGACTTTGAGATTATTGCCGCTTCAGTGGATGCGGGAGCAGATATGATCGAGCTTCATACAGGAGAGTATGCAAATATCTACGCAATGCTCTACTCCAATCTCTCCTATACTCCTCACGCCATTCAAGAGCTACAATTATCAAGAAAAGAGCTCCAAGAGCGCCTGCATCAAGCTATAGGAGATTTAGAAAACTCTGCACTATACGCAGCAAAAGCTGGCCTTTTAGTAGCCGCAGGTCACGGGCTTAATTATCAAAATGTGGCACGAATTGCACAGATTCCAAATATTGTAGAGCTCAATATTGGTCAAAGCATTATTGCTAGAAGCATCTGGTG
>WGAX01000096.1 GCA_015494595.1 Nitratiruptor sp. | reverse complement strand
GGGGTGTATGGGCAAATGAGAGCTGGGGAAGATACTGGGGTTGGGATCCCAAAGAGACCTGGGCAGCTGTGACAATTTTGGTATATGCTGCAATTACGCATGTGCGCCTTATTCCAAAGCTCAATAGACTATTTTTATTCAATGTTTTAGCGCTGCTAGGCTATTCAAGTGTTATTATGACATACTTTGGAGTCAACTTCTATTTAAGCGGCTTGCACTCCTATGCACAAGGTGATCCTGTACCAATCCCTATATGGGTCTACTGGGCGGTTGCAATTATATTTAGTATTATAGCCTTGGCTTACTACAAAAAAAGGAAGTTAAATATAGAGATTCGCATCTAATCCCCAAAGAGGGGATTAGGAGTTAAACTTTTTAAACCAGCTCTTGACTTTATCAAATATAGTAGAGAACTTCTCCTCATGAGGTTTACTCTCTACGCCAAAACTCTCTTGGAGTTTGTGCAAAAGCTCCTTTTGCTCTGGAGTGAGTTTGGTTGGGAAGATAAGCTTAATTTGTACAATGAGATTGCCATATTTGCCGGTGTGAAGATTTCTAAAGCCCTCGTTTTTAAAGACAAACTGCTCTTTATCCTTTGTGCCGGTGTGAAGTTGCAGCTCCTTTTCACCTCTTGGGGTTGGGATAGTAATGCTCTCTCCTAATAGAGCCTGAGTAAAAAATACAGGCACCTCCATATAAATGTCATCATTATAGCGCACAAAGTGCTCATCCTCTTTCACATAGATATTGATATAGAGATCTCCTCTAAGTCCCGAAGGGGAGAGATTGCCCTTTGCCTGGACGCGTATACGATTTTCGTTATCTATACCTTCAGGTATTTGGATCGTAATAGTCTCTTTTTCGATTTTATAGCCTCTGCCTCCACACTCTACACACTTCTCTACTGCACTTTCACCGCTTCCCCCGCATCTTGGACAGGTTTGTGAGAAAGTCATAAAGCCCTGGCGATAGTAGATCTGGCCTCGCCCGTGGCACTCTGGACAGGTGCTGAGCTTTCCATCTTTTGCTCCTGTGCCTTTACACGCTTGGCAAGGGACTTTGTAGGAGTAGGTAAGCTCTTTTTGAGTGCCAAAGAGTGCCTCTTCAAAAGAGATCTCTAAATCGATAACCAGATCGAGAGGATATTTTTGCTCTTTTTTCCTTTGACGGCTAAAGCCTCCTCCAAAAGTCTGTCCAAAGACCGATTCAAAAAAGTCCATAATATCTTCATAGCTTCTGTGGTCAAACCCCTCAAAGCCTTGTGATTCTAGCCCTTCTTTGCCATATTTGTCATAAAGAGCTCGCTTTTTTTCATCACTTAATACCTGATAAGCTTCATTGATGAGTTTAAACCTCTCTTCTGCCTCTTTGTTATCCGGATTGCGATCTGGATGGTATTTGAGGGCAAGTTTTCTATAGGCTTTTTTGATCTCCTCAAAGCTAGCATTCCTATCAACTTCTAGTATTTCATAGTAATCTATATCTACCAAACTAGCTTCCTTTAAGTTTTTTTTAAGTTAGCTAAGTTTAGCAAAACTTTTTTTATAAAAAGGTAAATTTTTGATATAATTTGCCAAAAAATAGAGGTCTGTTTGCAAAAGGAACCAAAAAAGTTTTTTAAACTTATAGAAGCACTCCAAACCCTTCCTACAATTGGCAAAAAAAGTGCAATGAAGTTGGCTTTTTATATGATTTTGGAAAACCCTTTTGATGCTATGAAGATCTCTTATGCTATTGAAGATGCTATAAGCTCACTGCAGCGCTGCAGTGAGTGTGGGGGATTGAGTGAAGATGAGATCTGCGTAATCTGTAGTGATGATAGAAGAGAGAAGACTCTTTGTTTGGTAGAGAGTGCTAAAGACATCTATGTGATAGAGGAGAGTGGGGAGTATAGAGGGTACTATTTTGTCTTTGATAATAGGGCCAATATAGAGCATTTAGAAGAGATTGTTGCAAAAAAAGAGATTAAAGAGCTAATTTTTGCCTTTACCCCTTCGATTAAAAGCGATGCTTTGATGCTCTATATTGAGGATCGTCTCCAAGATAGCAATATAATCTTTTCAAAAATTGCTCAAGGCATACCTACGGGGGTACATTTAGAAAATGTGGATACACTCTCACTCTCCAAAGCGATTTTGGAGAGGATTAAGCTATAGAAAAATATTCTTTATTAATAAATTTATGCTATATTGATACCATTTTGCAAGGCTAGTTTTGGTATAATTGCAAAATTTCAAAAAAGGGTAGAAGATGAGCTGGAGTCCAAGCAGTTGGAGAAATTTTCCTATTAAACAGCAGCCAGAATATAAAAATTTAGAAGAGCTTCAAGCTATTGAGGCACAATTGAAAACTTTTCCACCTCTTATCTTTGCGGGTGAAGCAAGAGAGCTAAAAAAAGAGCTTGCAAAGGTAGCAAAAGGGGAAGCAATTTTGCTTCAGGGCGGAGATTGTGCCGAAAGTTTTGCCAACTTTAACGCTACCAATATTCGCAATCTTTTTAAAGTGCTTTTGCAGATGAATATGGTTTTGATGTATGCTACTGGTAAGCCTGTAGTAAAGATTGGTCGCATTGCCGGTCAATATGCAAAGCCAAGAAGCAGCGATTTTGAAGAGATTAATGGGGTAAAGCTTCCTAGCTATAGAGGAGATATTGTTAATGATATTGCTTTTAGCAAAGAGGCAAGAGAGCCAAAGCCCGAGAAACTTCTTGAAGCCTACTACAAATCTGCTGCAACACTTAATCTCATCCGAGCATACGCTAGAGGAGGGTTTGCAGATCTTAGAGCTGTGCATAAGTGGAATCTAGAGTTTTTGCAAGGCAATGAGCTTGAGCAGCGTTTTGAGGAGTTGGCAGACAAAATCACAGAGGCTTTACGCTTTATGGAAGCCTGTGGAGTAAGTCCTGACAATACTCCCCAACTCAAACAGACAGTCCTTTATACCTCTCATGAAGCGCTACTGCTAGGCTACGAAGAGGCGCTGACTCGCAAGGATACTTTTACGGGTGACTGGTATGATTGCAGTGCTCACTTTTTGTGGATAGGAGATCGGACAAGAGATGTCAATGGGGCTCATGTAGAGTTTTTTAGAGGTATTAAAAATCCAATAGGTGTAAAAGTTGGACCATCTATGAAGCCTCATGAGCTTTTGGAGCTTATTGAAAAGCTTAATCCTACAAATGAAGCGGGTAGACTCACTTTAATAGTGCGTATGGGGGCTGAGAAAATTGGTGATCTCTTCCCACCACTTTTAAGGGCTGTTAAAGAGGCTGGCAAAGAGGTGGTATGGAGTATCGATCCGATGCACGGTAACACCTACAAGACTGATGGTGGCTTAAAAACTAGAGATTTTGAGAAGATTTTGGCAGAAGTAAAGCAATTTATTCAGATCCACAAAGCTGAGGGCACAATTGCTGGGGGAATGCATCTGGAGATGACAGGAAGCGATGTAACTGAGTGCACAGGAAGTATAAGTGCCTCTATTACAGAAGAGACTCTTAAAAGTCGTTACCATACTCAGTGCGATCCAAGACTCAATGCCAACCAAGCATTAGAGCTTGCTTTTATGGTGGCTGAATCTTTTGAGGAGATGCAAAAATGAGGAAACTTCTTTTTTTAGCAGCTTTTGCTGCTGCTCTTTTGGCATTTGAGAATGTGGATGCTAAAAAGTTTCAAAGCCTTATGCAAGAAAAAGATGTAGTGATTTTGGATGTGCGCACACCTGGGGAGTTTGCCAGTGGACACATTGAGGGTGCAAATCTTATTCCAGTGCAAGTGTTTCAATACCTCAAGCTTGGGGGCAGAGGCATCAAAGATAAAAAGGTGCTGGTATATTGTAGAAGTGGTAATAGAAGTGTAACTGCAAGCAGATGGCTAGAGTCGTGGGGAGTTAAGAGAGTTTATAACTTAAGGGGAGGCATTTTAGAGTGGCAGGCAGCGAGGCTGCCGCTGGTGCGGTAGCGGCATTTGCTTGTTATTTCCATTTAGGCTACAAATTTTTCAAAAAATTCTTTTGTGTCAAGAATTTCTATATCCTTGCTGACAAAATTTTTATCATTTGAGAGAATAATTTCGCATTTTTGCTTTTTGGCCAATAAATATTGGAGTGTATCTTCTAAGTCTTTATACTCTTTGTCTTGTAGCATCAAATTGCATGTCCATTCAATTTATTCGTTTGAAAAACGGATAAGTTGCAATGTCTTTACTATTTTTTGAACATTGGTCAAAGCTAAGGTTTTATCTATTTTTGCGAGTACATAATAGATTGTGGTGATTAAATCACAGGATGTAAAGATTTGATGATTATGTTTTAAAAGATATTCGTAAACTCTTATACTATATGGATGAAAAGC
>WGAX01000095.1 GCA_015494595.1 Nitratiruptor sp. | reverse complement strand
GGTCATTCAGGCGTAGCCTGATTTTTTTTGGTATAATAACTGATGACGGATGAAAACCAAAACCGTCGGTCAAGGCGGGATACGCCTGACCTAAAATGCCCGCCAGCAACCTAAGGTAGCTTAGGGGAGCGGGAATCCACCTCGTTTACGGGGTGGAGTATCAAGGGCTTAGTGGCGCAAAAGCCAAAATCTCTTTGGATAAGGCAAAAAACTGCTCTACTATGAGCTTGCCTCTGCCAATGATGTAGGCATTTTGCCTACATCTCCACCTCCTCAAAGTCTTGTACAATCTTTTCTAATACACTGCAAAATCTGTTAAAAGCTTGCTTTTTAGTCTCAAAAATAGGCTTACTATGCGAAAAGGTGCTAGCTAGCTCATCATATACATCAATCTTTTCTTGGGCTACTCTTTTTGTAGCATCTACAAAAGCTTGCATCTGCTCTTTGTTTGTAATAGATCGCAAGATGTCGCGCAGCATTCTTTTTCGCTCTCTAATTTGCACATCCTCTTCTATCATCAAACCTATAACTTTAATATCTAGCCTGCTAAAATAGATTCCACACATTACAGGAGCTAACATATACTTTTGGATTGTCTCTATAAATCCTGTAGTATCCTCTTCACTATCACATCCTATCTGACAACTCTCCTCTTGGGGCAGATTTTTTGCAGCTTTAAGGGCGTCAAACTCCTTTTTTAACTCATCAAAATCGATCTTCATTGGCTATCCTTTGGGTTAATTCTAAAAGTTTTTTATCATCTATTTCTGTTTTTTCCTCTGATTGGATAAAGTGTAGGCTATCATCTTTTTTATAGGCTATAACCAGATGAGCATCAAGTCCAAAATATTTTGCAGCCTTTTCTTGAAATTCTGGCATAAATATAGTGACTTCTACTTTGGAGTTGGCAAGATTGCTGATAAAAAAGTCAAAATCCTCATCATTGATATTGATACCAATCACAAAAAGGTTGCTGCTGCTTATCTCTTTGTTGACTACGCTGATAAAGGCTTTGCCAAATGTGTCGTGTCCTGCTAAAGCGAGCAGTTTTTTGCCGTGTATCATCCTATCCCCCAAAGTCTTTTTGCCTCTTCATCCTCAATTTTGCAGCGAGGGCAGAGTTTCTCTCCTCCAAAGTAGCTAAAAGGGTTGCCGCAATCTTCACAGCGTGTTATAGTAAATTGTGCCAAAATTTTAACTGATGGCTCAAAAAACTCTTTTGTATCGTAAAATTGAGCTAATTTGATGCTATCCTTTTCGCACACATCGTGGCAAAGATGGCATCTGACACAAAGAAAGGGATCAAAGAGTATTTTAGCTCCTCTTGCATCGCTATCAAGAGCTTGGGTAGGGCAGATACGGTAGCACAATGAGCAGTTGTCGCAGCTGCTATCAATCTCTTTGTCAGAAGTAAAACTTAAGTGCTCATTTTCCAAATAGCGATAGCTAGAAGGTTTGTCTATTTTTTGCAAAATGGTATAGAGCAGTTTTCTTCTGTTAGGAATGCTTTTTTCTCTGATTTTGGCGATCTGCTCTACAGAGATTTTTTGATCCTCCAAAGAGGCTAGCCTCTTTTCAAAATCCTGCTTTGTTTTGAGTGCGCCTTTGAGTGTAAAAAGAGTGAAAAACTCTCTTCTATTGGCTTTTTCATCTGCTACTTTTGCCACCTCTTTAGCCTCAATCGGCTTACACTCAATCGCTTCTAGCACATAGTTTGCCTCATCAATATTATGCTCAATCTGGGCAAAGCAGCTGGGTGCAATATCACACTCTTTGCAGTGCCCTATATCCAAAACTACCTCTTTAACAGCCCCTAAAGCGATGAGATGATCCAAACTCAAAGCAGCAAGACAGACAAAGTTGCTCTTGCAAGAGATTACTTGCTCTTTACTTTTTAAAAAATCGAAAAAGAAGCTATTAACATCAAATTCCCTAAGAGCCAATGCTTCAGTAGGGCAGATGCCTAGACATGCTCCACAATCTATACACTCAGATTGATTGATAGCAATGCCGCCTTCTTGGGTTTTAATGGCTTTGGTTGGGCAGATATGCTCACACTTTGTGCAGCTGCTATGCTTGGCATAGTAGCGCACGCACGAGCCAGCTTGGATATTTAGCAAGCAAGCTCCTTATGCAGATACTCAAAATCTTCTAGTAGAAACTCAAGTGCCAGTTTTGCTCCATCTTTATAAAATGGCGTTCTTGCCTGCTCATATACATTAATGAGATACATAGGGGCAAATTGAAGTAGATGTTTGTGTAAAAACTCTTTTTGCTTTTCTAAAAGCTCTTCAAGCCCCTCTTTATCTTGAGCCTCTTCTGCCTCCTTTTGAGCCTTTGTTAAAAGGCGCATAAACTCTAGCTCCACCCCGATATGATCGGCACTCACGACTCTGGCTCTTTCGTAATTGACGCGAAAGCCCAAATCGTTGTAATACTGCAGTACAGGGTTTGCTCCGCCGCTTTCAATCATTGCATCTTCTCTGGTATAAAAGCTCTCATAAGGGATAAGATGCAAAATAGCAATATCTGTAAAATCCACATTCAAAAGCTCATTAATAAGCTTGTAGCGGCTTCTTTTTTGTCTTTCATCCCAGCTTGCGTAGTTGGGAAAAAGCTCACTAAAGTTTGGTAGTTTCTCAATGGCACTCAAAGCCATCTCATCCATCTCTTGCAAAAATATGCGAGAAATTAGCCCATACATCGCTTCTCGTGTATCAGTCAACGACAATCCTTAATGTAAATTTTTTGTATGAAAATGGCTCAATATATAAAAATTTTTTATTATTATACAGAGTGTTAATTAGTTTGTGCTTAAATATTTTTTGCTACTCTATTAAAAAGAGTACAAGGAGGTATGATGAGAAGATTGTGTATGTTAGTTGTAGCAGGAGCTTTAAATATAGGATTTGCAGCGGATGGCGAAGAGTTGTATAGTAAATATGGTTGCTATGGCTGCCATGGTGCAAAAGCCCAAGGAAGTGCCTCTTTTCCAAAATTAGCTAACAAACCTCAAAGCTATCTTGTTAAAAAGCTAAAGGGGTATAAAAGTGGCACAATTCACAGCAATAGAGCAGATACTATGAAACCATTTGCCAAAAAGCTTAGCGATAAAGAGATAGAGGAGCTTGCCCACTATTTATCAAATATCAAAGAAAAAGATAATGAAGAGCGTTACTATGAGGAGTTTGAAGTGGGTGATAGTAGTGGAAGCTAAAAGCCTTTAGGCTTTTAGCTCTCTTTATGCATTGGGTTTTTGTATGCACGAAGTGTTAGAGGTGTTGCTGGACGCTTAATCCAAGGTGGTCTTCTAAACTTCATCTTCTCGCTCACTGGTCTAGTGAGTTTATCTCTCCATGCTTGATAGGTTTTGAAGTTGTTTTCATAGTTGACATAAATGTCACCAAACTTATCACCCGGTTTTGCTTTTTCAATAATAACCTTTTGATGCCAAGCATGATTACCTGCGATTGGATCTGGATGCACAGGCGCTACTGCATTTTGCCAAGCTCCTGTAAGTCCATCCCACCAGATGTTGTCGAGATCTTTGTTGATCTCTTTGAACTGCCAGCTATCTTCTCGTTTCTTCAAGCCTTTATCAATGCCCTCTTTGGCGCGCATTTTACCGATTTTGCCATCCATCTCCATCTTGTAAAGTGGGGCACCAAGTCCCATAACTCCAAGTTTATGCTCAAATCCAGGGATCTCTACTGCGTTTTTGAGCTTCCATCTTCCTGCGTGGTGGCTGTTTGCCAAGACTCCTGGTCTGGTTGCTTCAGTGGGCACTGCCATTGCTACAAAGTAGCCGCTCTCAAGTCCGCTTACAGTATCGACAATGCGCACTCTAATCTTATCGCCCTTTTTGATGCCAAGTCTTTTTGCGTCACTTGTATGGATCCAGATTGGGTTGTGGTTTTGGCTTATCTCCATTAAGTGCTTAGAGTTGACGCTCCTTGTATGGATGTTGTATGGCAATCTATAGATGGTATTGAGTGCAAACTCGTTATCTTGCTTGATATAGTCGTGGTGGACTTGTGTGACAAGATGCACCATCTCTTTGCGCTCTTTTTCATTTCTTGGATAGATTGGAATAGCATACTCTGGCCACTGATACTCTTTTGCAAGCCAATCTACATAGAAATCAAGACGCTTATCTGGCGTATGGAATCCATGGTACGCTTTGCCATCGATTTCGATACCAAATGGCTTGCCATCATGGTAGAGCACATCATATTCATCTTTTTGCACATGCTCTTTGTGCACTTTTTTACCATGAATTGTGTAATACTCGCCATCAAATGGAATCTCTTCCTCTTGTGGTTTATAGACATCTGTCGCTTCTGTCCAAGCTCCGCGGTCTCTCATAAACTCATAGCATGGATATTTACTGTTTGGATATGCAGCTTTGGCCGCTTTTTTGAGTTTTGGCAAGTTACTAAATGCAGCGTCATAAAGCTCAGCGATAGTGATGGCTCTATTTGGATCCTCTTTGCTCGCCCAGTACTGCTTAACGCCATATTTGCCATCTGGATCTACATAGTGTACGAAAAGGTTTGCCCAAAACTCATTCTCTTCCCATACTTCGCCAAGTCCAGCTTTAATATGTGCTTCTAGAGTTGCTCTTGTTGGATCTTTTGGCTTCCATCCCATCTTTTCAAGTGCAACTCTTAGTGCAGGCTGGCGAAATGCTGTCCACTGCTCTGGTTTTGTAGGAGCAGATTGCTGATCGTGTCTCTCGCCTGAGAGCCCTGTTGGCAATACATAGTCACAATACCAGTTTGTCTCACTCCAGGTTGGTGAGAGGTTGAATGTGAGCTCAAACTTATCCTCTCTTTTGAGTGCTTCAATCCATCTAAAGCCATCTGGGTTGATCCAGACTGGGTTATACAT
>WGAX01000094.1 GCA_015494595.1 Nitratiruptor sp. | reverse complement strand
AGCCACCTTTTTTTGATTCTCAGGCACACTGTTAGCTGTATGCATATCCAGCGCCGCTTGGGTAGATTGAATAGCTTTTACATCCATATCACTCTCCTCAATCTCTTAGCTAAATCTTCCAGGACTTAGCTAAAAGATCGATAAGGGAATTCCCTTATCGAATGAGTTGAAGTACAAGTTGTGACTGCTGTCTGGCTTGACCCAACATTGCTGCACCTGCTTGCATAAGGATATTGTTTTTAGTAAATTCTGCCATCTCTTTTGCGAAGTCAACATGTCTAATACGGCTCTCTGCATCGTTGGTATTTACTTTTTGTGTCTCATTATTGGAGATAATCTTTTCAAGCTCAATCTGGGCCGAGCCAAAACTTGCTGCAACAGTATCTACTGCTTTAATTAACGCATCCACTGTTGCAACTGAAAGATTGGCTTTGGTTTGACTTGTCACATCAATTTTATAGCCTTTAGTCCCAATAGTTACAGTAGAAGCGTCACTGGCACTAGCCCCTGCTTGCGCAGTCGCTGTAGCGGTTTTGATAGTAAGCTCTTGTTTTGTTCTTCCTCCATAGTGAATAGTAAAAGTCTGCTCTCCACTTGAGAAAAGTTTCATTCCATTAAATTCAGTATCTTTTAAAATTTTCCCGATAGCATCAACTAGCTTGTTAATATCTTGCTGCAAAGATTTCCTAGAATCATCATCACTTGTATTTGCTGCTTGGATAGTTTTGGATTTTACATCATTAAGAATATTGTAAATCTCACCCATACTTCCTTGTGCAATCTGTGCAATACTAATACCGTCTTGAGCATTTCTTGTACCCTGATCCAAAGACACTGCATAAGTTTTTAACTGATCTGAAATAAACATACCAGCTGCATCGTCTGCAGCACGATTAATTCTATTACCTGTTGCTAGGTGCTCCAAATTCTTATTCACTCTTGCTTCAGTTCTTAGCATATTTGCGTGAGTGAAATCACTTTGAAAGTTGTAGTTGATTTTGAGTGCCATAATGAACCTCCTGAATTTTTTTACGCCTTTATTGTCGGGAGGTTACGCTATTTTTTTAGCTTTTCTTGCAATTTTTTTGCCTCTTTCTCAAATCCACAGGCTCTCAAACTCTCAATAAACTGAGGCAAAATATCACTCATATCTACAAAAGGAGGAATATTGATAAAGTAGTGTAAAGCCTGTTTATACTCCTGCAGCTTCCAAAAGTAAATACCCAAAATTTTATTCGCATTAAAATTTTTAGGATTAAGCTCCACTATCTTTTTGGCCAATTGCAATCTATCACCTAATTGAGTCTTCAGAAGATAGAGTAACACTCTCTCATGAGTACTATATACCTTTTCTATCTTTTTTACAAAACGCTCAAGTTTTTGCGGCTGATACTTTTGTATCAGCTCTACGAGTACAACTGCAAAATAGGCAGATCTCCTTTTTTTCCATATCTGATAGAGAGTCTCTATATCCTCTGCTCCAAAAAGTTTAAGACTCTCGTGCTCAATAAAGTCCCAAATTCTATCGATATTGTCTACAACACCATCCTCTGTTTGATTCTTTTCAAAATCGCTTACCCGCTCTAAACATCTTATAAAATACTCTTTTGCCTCTTTTTTTTTACCTCCGTTATAAAGAAGCTTTGCAAAATTAAAAAGAATATCGGGATGCTCATACCCTTCCTCTATCGCTTTTTGCAAATAGTTTTTAGCAAGCTCCTCTTTATGAAGAACCACAAAAATATGTGCAATGTAAAGTAGCGTATAGTAAGCAAAAAATGTTAAGGCTCTATGCTCTTTAAACTCCTCTCGAAGTTTCATAAACTCTTGTATATACTCTTCAAAAGGCTCATCTAACTGCTGTTTATAAAGTGCTATTACTCCATAACTTTGAAAAAGATAAAAAAGCTTTTTTATCAGCTCTTCCTTGCTATTCTTTTGGCGCGCAAGGAGTATATCTTTTTTGATAAGCTCCAAATTGCGCCAAGCCTTTTGATAAAGAATTTCTAAATGCTGGTATCCATAATGGTTGATATAGACTGGTATCAAAAGGGATTCTTGGATATTAAGCGTTTCGTGAATATTCCCCTGCCAATAAACATAAGAAGAGTTTTTATGAATAAAAGTCTGCGAAGAGACACCACTTAAAATCCCCAATCCGTTGAAATTGCGCACATAGATTGTAAATGCATTAATAGAATCATCTTGATAAAACTTGGCAGCATATGGTAAAAATTTGCGAAACTCCTCATCTTCTAGCTCAAAATCGGCATCAAAGTGCCATATCCAATCTCCTGTACATTTACTTATCGCATAGTTTCTTGCATCTGCAAAACCATTCCACTCCTTTTCATAAACCCTGCACCCATACTCTTTTGCTATCTCAATACTTCGATCAGTTGAGCCAGTATCTACCACTACGATCTCATCAAACTTACCTTGGAGACTTTTTAGAAGCCTTGGAAGATGCTCCTCCTCATTTTTCATAATAAGGGCTGCAGATAGCTTCATACCACCATCTCACCAAAACACTTCTTTTTATACTCCTCTACTTTCTCTAAATCCTCATCTCTATAAAGATGCAATGCTGGATAGTGCGTATCTACAAAAAGCTCAAAACCCAAAGCCACTGCACGCACACAAAAGTGCCTATCCTCCCCCCAAAAGCTCAGATTGTAGATCCTCTCAAAAGAGAGCCCCTTTTTGAGAGCATGCAACGATATTAAAGTACAGGCTCCCAGTCCCCCTACCCTATAAATTCCCGGCTTTTTCAATCGTTTCAAAAAACGCAAACTCTCTAACTGCTTTACCTCATCATTTGCTCTCTTCACTTCAGGTGGAAACAGATCATACTCATCTCCTTGCCACACCTGAGGAAGCTCAGGAGAGTCTGGCGTCCACTTAGTCCAAAAGATTTCACTAATAATATCTTTCTTTGTATCTATAAGATGAAGAATAGTATCAGGGTGGATTAAGAGATCGGAATCGATAAAGAAAATATAATCATACTTATTCTCTTTAGCATAGGCTATCATCTCATTTTTATATCGTGCAACTTTCCATACCAAAGCGTCATTCCAGCGATGGGTATACTCATCGCAAATATACCTATCACTTGAAATCCCCTGCTTTAGAATAACATCTTCTCTATTTTGTTTAAAAAACACCTTCAAAAGCTTCTTACTTTTCATATTATCATTATCATCAATAAAGTAATATTTTACCTCTATTCCCTCTTTATTCACTCTTGAGAGAAAAAAGAGAAACTCCTCTAAGATTGCAGGTTTTTGCTTAATAGGAGAAGCGACAAGTACTTTCACATCTCTTCCTTTAGTAGGGATTGCTCTATATTTTTACAGGCATTGGGTAGATTAAACCTTGTGTGAAACTCTCTATCGATAAAATTATCAGCTTTTGCTATATGCTTAATTACTCCTTCTAGCTGCTCAAAAATACCAAAATTGCTAAAAAGCTCATAATAATCAAAATATAATCCTCTTATCTCTTTATACTTTTGTAAATCGTAAGGAAACAGCAAAATAGGCCTTTGCAAAATAGAGTAATCAAAAATAATTGATGAGTAGTCAGATATAAGTATATCACTGATTAAAAGAAGCTCCTGTACATCACTATAGCTACTAACATCCATAACATTCCTATACGCTCCCTCTATACTAAAGGAGGTAAGTGGATGAAAACGCAAAAGTAAAAGATAGTCTGGATAGTTCTTGCTAAATGCTTTGACAAACTCTTTAATCATCTGTACATAAGTCTCATTATCATCCTGAAGAGTATCTCTAAATGTAGGAGCATAAAGGACAACTTTTGCAAACTCTTTCTTGATAATAGATTTTTTTAATGCAGTCAGAGCACTGCTGTTATCTCTATACTGATATAAAATATCATTGCGAGGAAGACCAGTAACTATCATCTGCTTTGGCTTAAAATGGCAACAGCTTGTAAAAGCTTTTTGAATATTTTCATGAGCTATGCAAAACTTATCCCATCGTTGCCAAGGAAGAGGCTGCTTATTTTTGACAAACTCCTCTATCCAAACTCGATCTACTCTGCTGTCAAAACCCATCTTTTTTAGGGGTGTCCCATGCCAAAGATTGATAACTTTTGTGTTTTGATTGCAATAGGGAAAAATATCATCAATATCGTGGGTAATAAAAAAGTATTTTGCCTTTAAAAAGTATGAAATATTATTGAGATCGCTTTGATACAATAGAGGGAATCTATCTTTTAAAAGCTCATACTCTTGCAAATCTTTTACTACAAAATAGACCTTTTTGCCCTTTTGAAGATAGTGCAAAAAGAGATATTTTGCATTATCGCTAAATTTCCCACTGCGTGTCCCAAAAAGATAAAGATTAGGATCTATTTCTTGTCTGCTATAGCGCTTTACCAGTTTTTCTATCCTTCTCATCGAAACTCATCCACAATTTTTTTCAATACTCCAATAGCCTCTTGAACTTTATCAATATCTATATCCAATAGATACTTTAGCTTATTTTTCAATTTGGTTGATGAGATATTTTTTGTGCGAGGTAGATACACAACTTCACAATAGCTACAGAGATGATCAAACTTACCTCTCCAATCCTCTCCCATTACCAATATATCTACCTTATGCTTCTTAATATCCTCTATCTTTTGCTCCCATGAATCTTCAGCAATAACTTTATCAACATACTGTATTGCTTCAATGATTGCTCGCCTCTCCTTATATGGAATAATGGAAATTTTACCCTTTATCTCATTAAACTCATCAGTAGAGACTCCAACAATAAGATAATCTCCTAGCTCCTTTGCCCGTTTCAAAAGATTTAAATGGCCTATATGAAACAGGTCAAATGTACCGTATGTTAATACTCTTCTCATTCCACTCGCTCTAAAAAATCGGCTATTCGTTGACTCGCCTTGCCATCTCCATAAGGATTTATAGCCCTTGCCATTTTCTCATACTCTCTCTTATCCTCAATTAAGGTACTCACTTTTTGTATAATCTTTTGCTCATCTCTTCCTACCAACGCCACCGTGCCAGCCTCCAAAGCCTCCGGCCTCTCTGTGGTCTCTCTCATTACCAAAACAGGCTTGCCAAGACTTGGAGCCTCCTCTTGTATACCCCCACTATCGGTTAAAATAAGATAACTTTTACCCATCAAATACACAAATGGCAAATACTCTAAAGGCTCGATTAAATAGACATTATCAATTCCGCTTAAAATAGTAAAAACCGGCTCTTTAACATTTGGATTAAGATGCACAGGATAGACAAAATCGATATTACGGTATTTTTTGGCTAGTTTTGCAATAGCGCTGCAGATATGCAAAAACCCCTCTCCAAAATTCTCTCTTCTATGCCCTGTAATTAAGATTATCTGCCCATTTTTAAAAGGATACCCTCTTTTTTGAATATCTTTTTTCAGCCTGCTTTGCAATAAAACATCACTTTCAATCTTTTTTGCAACCATCAATAAGGCGTCTATGACACTATTGCCTGTAACTATAACTCTCTTCTTCTCAATCCCCTCTTGTAAAAGATTCTCTTTGGCTTTTTGGGTTGGAGCAAAGTGGTATGCAGCAAGCACAGCGGTAAGCCTTCTATTTGCCTCCTCTGGCCAAGGGGCATAGAGGTTACGAGTTCTCAATCCAGCTTCAATGTGCCCAACTGAAATTTTTTGATAAAAGCTAGCTAAACTTGTAGCAAATGTAGTAGTGGTATCTCCATGTACCAGTACAATATCGGGTCTTTCTTGTATCAAAACATCACGCATTTTTACTATTATATCTGCACTCAATGTATGCAGGTCTTGATCTTTTCTCATAATATCAAGATCATAATCTGGCTCTATCTCAAATACTCTTAGCACCTGGTCAAGCATTTGACGATGCTGAGCGGTTACACAAACTTTTGTAGATATATTTTTACGCTTTTGCAACTCCTTAATAACAGGAGCCATCTTAATAGCCTCTGGACGCGTTCCAAAAACCAAAAGAGCTTTTTTCATCTCTTACTCTCTTTTCTATTTTGCTTCTCGCCTCATTTTAGCTAAAATAATTGCAAAAAAGGAACAGATATGCCAAAATTTTCTGTATGCATTGTCGATACCACACAGCCTACCATAGAAAAAACTCTACAAAGCATAGAAGAAAATAGCAACTATATAGCAGAAATACTCTATTGCGGTACCCACTCTATTCCTCAAGCCAAACAGCTTACTATAGAAACCAAAAATGAGGTATATTGCAGAAACAGAGCTTTACAAGAGGCACAAAGTAAATATATCTGCTTTCTTCATGGCAATATTGAATTGGAAGAGGAGAGTCTTGAGGAGTTTTCAGATATGGTAGAAGAGTATCCCGATGCAGATATTATCTACCCTAATGAAGTCTTTATAGTCAATCAAGAGGAGCAGATCAAAAATTACGAGGATTGGTATCAACAAGAGATGCAACTGCTACCATCCTTAGCCATTGAAGATCATCTACCTCAATGGGCAGTCGTGATAAAAAAAGAGAAAATACAAACTCTTGGAGGCTTTGAGCCTCAATATGGAGAGCATACCTGGTATGCTTTTATCTATAAAAATCTCCATCAATTACGCCTAAAACTCTCTGAGCTTAGCTTTATCAACCACCATCTTACAGAAAACTTTTTGGATACCTCCTATCGCTCTTTACTTATACGAGACCTTATTAAAATCTATCCCCTCCAACAAATATTTAACGCTCTTGATTGGTCCCAAGAGAATATCGCTTTAGCCACTGCCAATACACTCATTGGCGATCGATTAGCTAAATATTATGACTTTTTTAATGCTACAAAATTTTATAGAAATGCCCTGCTTACATTCCACAATCAAACAACACTACAAAAACTGCTTGATGCTTATATCCAAATGGGACTTTTTGAAGAGGCAAAAACGCTCCTGCAAACCCAAGATGCAACCAAAGAGATTATTGAGGAGT
>WGAX01000093.1 GCA_015494595.1 Nitratiruptor sp. | reverse complement strand
GATTGGCGTTTTTTAAGAATTTCTCCACATACTCTTTGATTCTTTTGTCCCCTTTGGTGTAGCCTACCACCATCCTAGCAAGCGGTCCTACTTCCACTCTTGTATCGTTGTAGATTGGTGATTTGATCCAAGAGTATTTGCCTTTGGTATCCAGATAAGCAATGCCGTTTTCCTTTTTGCCAAAGCCGGTATATTCTGGCTCAGTTTTACCATCAAATGGATGCAAAGGCTTTTCTCCCTTATACCAAGAGTGTGTCACATCCTCTACTACCTTCTCTTGCTCAAACTCTTGATACTTACCATCTACCACTACGCCGCTTGGAAAGAGCAGTGCTGATTTATAAAAGCCGTTATCTTGCAGCCTAAAGCCGCCATAGGCCAAATAATTTTTCAGTCCAGCTCCCGTGCCATCAAGAGCTTCATCCCCATACATAGTGCCAGCCATATAGATATCTGGCAGGTAGGCCCCTTTAATAAAGCGACTAAAGCCTCTTAAAAGCTCTTTATAGAGCGCTATGCGCGCCGGGTTTTTAATATCTTGCACGCAAGTTACCCCTCCAACAACGATGCTTTGCGGATGGGGATTTTTACCGCCAAAGATTGCCATCATCTTGGCTGCATCTCTTTGCAAGTCCAAAGCCTGCAAGTAGTGTGTAACTGCCAGCAGATTTTGCTCAGGGGTGAGCTTATAGTGAGGATTGCCCCAGTAGGCGTTACCAAAGATGCCAAGTCTGCCTTGTTTGACAAACTTTTTAAGTCTCTCTTGCACTTCGCTAAATTTTGCGGCATCTGCCACATAGGGCTTCTCACCTGCTACTTGTGCCCATTTGTTTGCTTCATCCACAGTTTTACTAGGCTCAGCCTCCAAAGCTTTGGTAATATCCACCCAATCAAGTGCGTGCAGATGGTAAAAGTGCACTACATGATCGTGCACATAGAGGGCTCCTTGGATGAGGTTTCTTACAAGCCTTGCGTTTTTTGGGATGGTTACACCAAAAGCGTGCTCTACCGCCTCGATACTTCTTTGGTAGTGCGTCCCCGTGCACACCCCGCAAATTCGCATCGCCAATAGCCCACAATCTCTAGGATCTCTGCCCTTTAAAATCTCTTCAATACCTCTAAACATTGTAGAGGAGCTATAGGCATCTATGATCGTATTATTCTCATCAATAATCGCTTCAATCCTCAAATGCCCCTCAATACGCGTAATAGGATCGACTACAATATGCTTTTTGCTCATTTTTCATCTCCTTTTTTGCCTGCTACTGCACTTGCTGCTGCATGTATCGCTATGCCTACACCTGCTGCTGTAAGCAGTCCCAAACCAAACTGATCCACACTTCTTTCTACACCACCGCCTGGAGCCATCTTGATATTGGCATCTGCCATTGGACGCTCATAGGCGTATTTGTCCCAAAAATCCGGCTCGCTACAGCCAATACACCCATGTCCAGAGCCAATTGGCCAGTTGACTGCTTCGTTATAGCGAACTATAGAGCAGTTGTTAAAAGTCATTGGACCTTTACAACCCATTTTATAGAGACAGAAGTTATTTTTAGCTCCCTCATCGCCCCACTCCTCTACAAACTCTCCCGCATCAAAGTGGGCTCTTCTTTCACAATTGTCATGAATTCTGTAGCCAAATGCAAATTTTGGACGAAGCAGTGAGTCAAGCTCTGGGATCTCTCCTGTGAGCACAAAGTGTAAGATGACGCCCACCATATTGGCCGGATTTGCAGGACAAGCCGGTATATTGATAATTGGTTTGTCACTTATCACATCCATAACCCCAACTGCACCTGTTGGGTTGGGATTGGCTGCTGGTACACCACCAAAGGTAGCGCAGGTGCCAACTGCCACGATTGCTGCAGCTTTGCTGGCAAGCTTTTTGAGATGCTCCTCAAATGTCTCTCCGCTAGCTCCAATGGTGCACCACTCTTTGCCTCTTCCCACAGGCACCGCACCCTCTACAAAGAGCAGGTATTTGCCTGCGAAGTGGCTCATAGCATCTTCAAGCTGCTTCTCTGCTTGATGTCCGGCTGCAGCCATCAAGGTTTCGTGAAACTCTAGTGAAATGATTTCCAAAATAATCTCATCGATCTTTGGCCCATCGCTTCTTAATAGCGCTTCAGAGTTGCCTGCACAATCTTGCAGCTCTATCCAAATCACTGGCACCCTATTCATAAGCTCAGCTGCCTCAGCCACAAGGGGTGTAAAGGAGCTTGGCAGCATCAGCATTGCAGTAATTGCACTTGCCCATTTCAAAAAGTCGCGCCTACTTACCCCTTCATC
>WGAX01000092.1 GCA_015494595.1 Nitratiruptor sp. | reverse complement strand
GGCGTCTTTTGGGCTGCCGCTATATGCATGGGGGCTGAATCGGTGGAGACACACAAAAAGGCTCCATCAAGCACTTTTTTGAGATCCTGCACACTGGTTTTACCGGCAATGACTTCTTTTTTGCCCACTATCTCCTTGGCGATACTCTCAACATACTCCCTCTCACTCTTGTCACCAGTGAGCACAAAAGGTAAGTTAAACCTCTCCCATAAAATCTGGCTAAACTCCCTCCACTTCCAAGCAGGCGGTCTCTTTGATTGCCATTTGGGGCTTGATCCGGTATTGAGCACAATATACTCTTTTGGCTTTGGCTGCCAGGTGGTATCAAGAGGAGCCACCAAACCGCTTTTCTTGGCAATATCATAGAAAATATGCGTCACGCACTGTTCGAAACTTACTCCATCATTACCGATTGCCTTGAAAAAAAAGCGCAAAAAACGGCTGCGATCGTTGTTTTGCAAATCGATAAAAAGCTCAGTCCCAGCTTTTTTGAGCTTATAGATAGTTTTAAGAAGCGTAAAGATAGATTTATTCTTAATAACCCAAATATCTTCGAACTCATCTTTGAGAAGCTCCTTGCCAATGGGAGAAGTAAGGATTGTAATTGGCTTGGTAAAAGATCTCAAGACCGGCAAAGCCGCCGCAATATCCCCCAAAGCGCTATAGCGATAGACCACCCTCATACTCTCTCCAAAATTTTCTTCGCCACTAAATCATATCCTTTTTGATTGAGATGAATCTCATCTAAGTAGAGGCTGTTATCCTTTGCAAAATCCTCGTAAATATTTATCACTTCGGCATGTTCATGCCTTTTTGCAATTTCTTGCAGCAAACTATTGTAATAAGCAATATCTGGATTGCGAAAAGTCTCTACAAGATGCGGAGGAGTCTCAATTAAAAAGACCCTTTTGCTTGGCTTTACCATATATTCGATATTATTCACATACTCTTTGGGCGCAACCACATACTTTTGCCCTAAAAGCTCGTTAAGTCCCAGCTTTCTTGCAATCTTTTTATACTTTTTGACTACTTTTCTCGCAATTTTTCGCAAAACGTTATCGGGATAGTAGAGCACATAGGGAGCAAAGCGAAAGGTTTTCCAACTATCCACCAAACCATAAGCTATGATGAGTATCTGAGGGGATTTATCTCTATACTCATCAAAAAGGATTTTACCCTCTCTCGTGGTACTCATCGTAATGCCAAGATTGAGTGCTTCGCTCTTTAAAGCCTCGCTTACAAGATCCACATAATTTTTGCCCTTGAAACTATTCGCTCCAACTATATTGCAATCACCCAAAGCCAAAATCATCGCATATACTCCTCTTCCCATAAACGAAACATATACATAAGCCAAATAGCGTTGGTGCGTTTAGATCTCTTATAAAAACTATCAAGAATTGGCTTTTTGTCTATCACGCCATCCAAGTGGGAGCTACTTGAGAGCATATCCATCACAGACTCTCTCAATGGCCCCCTTAGCCAATATTTAATAGGCACGGAGAAGCCCTGCTTTGGCAAATCCGCTACGTGGGGCAGCTCCTCGCGCACCAGATCGCGTAAGATCTTTTTATGGTAGCGAAACTCTTGCGGCAAAGAAAAAGCAAATTCAATAAGATCCTGATCCAGATATGGCTCTCTAGCCTCAAGTGAATTTGCCATCGTGGTGCGATCTACTTTCACCAATACATCATCTTGCAAAAAGTAATTAAAATCAAACTGCCACATGCAATCAAGCAAATCCGTGCATTTGAGCTTTTCTAAAATATACTCTTTCTTAAACTCATCGGGATAGACGCGATAGCGAAGAGCTAGCTTATACTCCCAAAAATCGCTCGTTGCCATATATTTTCGCTTACCCTGTAAAAAAGGCTTCAAAAATCTCAGCAGCGCATAGAACCAAAAGCGCTTTCTGTTTTTGAAATTAATCGGATACCCGCCAAAGAGCTCATCCGCCCCATCGGCTGAGAGGACGACTTTGAGATGCTGCGAAGCTAGCCTTGCTACCAAAAAGGTGGGCAGTGCTGAGCTATCGCCAAAAGGCTCGTCAAAGACTTTGACAATCGTTGGCAAGAGATTTAACAGATCTT
>WGAX01000091.1 GCA_015494595.1 Nitratiruptor sp. | reverse complement strand
TCTGAGCAAAAAAAGCACCAAAAGATATAAACTTATAAAACCAAAACTCATCAACTAAATAGGGAATACGGATAAAAAAGGTAAACAGTGGACGGGTAGCGGTATGGGTTAGATAGTGAATAATATGCTGCACATAGGGATAATGTCCATGGAACATTACAATATGATAGGCATCATCCTGTGTTGTGCAACAAATATCATAGGTAGAAAAGAGAAAGAGAGCTATTTCATATAGTATAGTTGCAAGAATAAAAAATCGCATCTACATCTGCTTTTCTACCCCTCCCCCTATATAGCAGCGGGCATTACGCCGCTGCTGCTTTTTTTGCTGCTTCCAAAGCCTCTTCGTAGTTTGGCTCTTCAGTAATTTCTGGAACTAGTTGCTTATAGACAACCTCTCCATTTTTATCAATAATAAAGATTGCTCTTGCAAGAATTCCTTGCAGTGGTCCCTCAGCAATGACTACACCATACTTTTGGCCAAAATCTCTATTTCTATAGTCACTTGCAACTGTAAGGTTTTCTACCCCCTCAGTTGAGCAAAATCTCTTGCTAGCAAATGGCAAGTCCATTGAGACTACAGTTACATCAACACCCTCAATATTGCTAGCTTCTTCATTAAATTTTCTTGTTTCAGTAGCACATACAGGTGTATCAAGAGATGGCACAACCACAATCATTTGCACTTTATCTTGCGCTCCACCTACCTTTTTTTCTGCTAAATCGGTAGTTACTACCGTAGCCTCAGGCGCTTTATCGCCAACATTTACCTCATTACCCTCTAATTTAACTTCATTGCCCTTAAGTTTAACAGTTGCCATATGCAACCCCCTTTTTGAGAAATTTTTAAGTACCAGTGAGGCACTTGATGGTAAAATTGTAGCTAAATAGGATAAAAATACTCCTATTTATTCCCTACACGCATAATCCATAAGTTTTTCTTAAGTTATACGGCCACTAAACAGCTGCGAGGCATAACCTGCAGATCTTCCATTGCAATAAAATCACCCCTTTTAAAAGCTTCAATACCAGCTCTTGCAATCATTGCTGCATTATCTGCACAAAACTCCAAAGGAGCAAAAGAGATCGCAATATCTCTTCTTTCACACTCCCTTGTAAACTCATCTCTTAAGCGTAAATTTGCACTCGCCCCCCCTACAATTGCAAACTCCCTGGGGTTATAGAGATCAAAAGCCTTTTTTGTCTTTTGCAAAAGATGCTCAATGGCTGCTTTTTGAAAAGAGGCTGCAATATCGGCAATATCTTGCTGGCTAAGATTTTTCATTTCACTAAGGGCTAAACGCACTGCATTTTTAAGTCCTGAATAACTAAAAGCCAATTTATCCGATTTACTCAAAGGTACAGGAAAATTAAATCTATTCTCATCTCCCTCTCTTGCCAACTTCTCAATTACTGGTCCTCCTGGATATCCCAGCCCCATCATTTTGGCCACTTTATCAAAACTCTCTCCAAAACTATCATCAAGCGTTGTAGCTAATACTTGCATATCGTTATAGGCTTTAACATCCAAAAGCATTGTATGTCCACCACTCACCAATAGCACCATTTTAGGCAACTGCTCCTCTTGCTCAATAAAGAGAGAGTAGATATGCCCTACCAAATGGTTAACACCAATAAGAGGTACTTGCAAAGCCAAATGCAAAGCCTTTGCCATCATAACACCTTCCATAAGCGTTACGGACAATCCCGGCTCATTCGTCACTGCAACCGCTCTTACATATGTCAAATACTCCTTTGCCTCCTCCAAAATTCTTGGTAAAGCTTCAGCATGTAAGCGGCTGGCAAGCTCAGGTACTACACCTCCATACTCACTATGGGCAAACTCTTGAGAGATCTTTTTATGAAAAATAAGTTTATAATCCTCTACTCTTGTAAGTGCGATAGAGCTGTCATCGCAACTACTCTCAATTGCCAAAATCATAGCGGCTCCGATACCACACTAGGATCTCTCTTTGCCCACTCCAATACCCAAGGCCACTGGCCATAGCCACTTTTATCATTAATATGGCCTGCATTTTGCAATATGAGCATCTCACATCCAAATTTATCTTGCATAGTATGCGCCTCCTCTACCCTCATATAGGGGTCATTAGTTGATACTACCATTATCGTCTCTTTTGCCGCTAAAGTTTTGGGTAAGGAGGCTGGAAAAAAACTTTTAAGAAGATCAATCTTCGTATGCATACTGGGAGGAGCTACGAGGAGGAGTCGCTCTACCTCATCAATCTCCTCTGCAATGCTCATCCAGACTGTACAAGCTAAAGAGTGGCAAATCACTGTGGTGGGGCGAAAATCTTGGAGATGTTTTTTAAATTGGACTTGCCACTTCTTTTTGTTGGGATGGTGAGGATGATGAATAAGGGGAAAGCTCACAGTCCCATACTCTTTGGCAAGCTCGCTTGCCAGCCAAGCCTGCCAGTGGGGATAGTCACTTCCTCCCCAGCCATGCAGGAGTAAAAATCTATCTCTCATCCCTCTTCTCCTCAATTTGAGCCTCTATTGCTTCATCTTTTTTCTCTTCAAGCTGGGGTGGCTGGGCGGTGTTACCTTGCAAGACACCAAGAAGTCTTTGCTCCTGCTCTGCTGAAAGCTTTCCCTCTGCAATAGTGTCGATAATTTTGTTGGCAATAGCGATTTTTGCCTCATTCTCCTTGAGGCGAAAATATTTCTCTAAATTATCATGATAGGCTTGCAGTTTGTCTTTGCGCTTTTTATAGACATATAAAATAATCATCACCACAAAAAGTATAAGCAAAAGCCCAGCAAGCGAGGCAAACAAAAAGATCTTTTTAAGCTCAATCTCCTTTTGGGCGATATATTTTTGGTTTTCAAGGGTTATAAGCTCTTTTTGTTTTTTGAGCTCAAGCTCTTTGAGTTTATAGGCTTGCTCAATCTTTTGCAGCTCCAAAGCCTGCTTGGCTTTAATGCGGGCTAGCTCAATCTCTTTTTGCGCCTCGTTTTTACTGCGCTGCAGTGCCAATTTTTCAATCTCTTGCTGCATTTTGGTTAGAGCCAACTCCTTTTGCTTGTTGGCTTCTTCTCTTGCCTTTTCAAGTCTCGCTTCAATCCTCGCCTTTCTCTGAGCTAACTCGTCGATCTTTTTGTCGCTCTTTGTCTCTATGCAGCCAGCAAAAAGAAGCATCACCACAAGCAAACTACAAAGCCTCAACATACGCTCGCACCTCTTTATCGATTGTAAAAATTTCATCCACACTTTTGGGATCCACTGCAAATGCCTCCCAAGCTTGTATAATCGCTTTTGCAATATCCAAAAAGCCAAAACTGCCAACCAAAAACCTCTCAATTGCTGCTTCATTGGCGGCGTTGACAACGACTCCCCTCTCTGGATACTCTAGCAAAGTATCTTTTATCTGCCAGATTGCATATCTTTTGGGATCAATTGCTTTGAAACTGCACTGTAAATCTAAAATATTCAGTGGTTTTACAATCTCTCTTTCAACTTTGCCAAGCAGTGCATAGGCAATAGGTAAACGCATATCTGCTTCACTTGCATGCAGCATAGAGCTTCCATCCACAAACTCAATAGCTGCGTGAATCTTGGAATTTGACTCGATGACCGCATCAAT
>WGAX01000090.1 GCA_015494595.1 Nitratiruptor sp. | reverse complement strand
CTCAAACTCTCTTACACTGAAGCCTTCTTCAATAATGAATGATAGGCTCAAAAACTTTGGCTTTGCTCCCATCATAGCTAGATCGTTACAACTTCCTGCAACTGCTAGCTTGCCTATATCGCCTCCAGGAAAAAATGGTGGATTAATCGTAAATGAGTCGGTGCAAAAGCAAGGATTTTGCAAACTCTCTAACAAAGTAGCATCCTCAGCCCTTTGGAGGTAGGGATTTTTTAGATGCCTAAAAACCAGCCTTTCCAAAAGCTGGCTACTCTCCTCTCCTCCGCTGCCCATCGCAAGTGTGATATGTTTTTGCATCAAACTCCTTAAATTAAACTGCAAATTTTTTGTTTGAGCTGTTGTAGTTCATCTTCACTGAGTCTTGTTATCAAACCTTTGTCGATTTGCACTCTTTTAAGATCTAATGTGCATATCCAATTGACCACTATATAGCTATCCATCTGCAAATTATCGCGCTTTTTAATCAATACCCTATACTCACTCTCTATCTCTT
Organism: Nitratiruptor sp.; assembly: GCA_015494595.1. GTDB lineage: Bacteria > Campylobacterota > Campylobacteria > Campylobacterales > Nitratiruptoraceae > Nitratiruptor. Next base: position 2,395 of record WGAX01000090.1, on the reverse strand, counting down.
TTGAACTCATAGGAACTACCAATACAGATTTGTATCTGCTTATAGGTAAAATAGAATTGAGAAAATCGTTTTGCACTATTACTGCCGGTCTTGTTTTGCCGAATTCACTATTGTAACTCTCTCCAAAATCTACAAGATATACATCACCTTGCTCTATTTTCAAGCTCATCTAACCACTCTCCAATATCTTCTACGCAACTATCTAAAAATTCTGGATGCTCCATCTCCAAAAGCCCCTTATTCCTCTCCATCCACTCCTTCATCTTTTTCTCTTTCAAAAACTCCTCAAACTCCTCTTTATATTTTGCTGGAATGATGATACTTTTAAGCTTCTTGCTTCTTCTATCCTCCACATAGGTAATCTCTTTTGGATTACTGACTAAAGATGGATTTTTGACAATCTCATTGACAGCTATCACCATAGCTCACCTCCTTTTTTCATATACTAATACCAGTATACTAATTTGTCAAGAGATTGCCATATTTATAGTAGGCCGCGCAGGCTCCCTCGCTGCTTACCATACAGCTACCAAGGGGCTTAGAGGGTGTGCAGGCAGTCCCAAAGACTTGGCACTCTGTGGGCTTTGCCATACCTCGCAAAATATCGCCACAGATACAGAGCTTATGATCTTCAATCTCCTCTTTTGGTAGATCGTAAACTTTTTCAGCATCATAAGCACTATACTCATCTTTTAGCCTCCAGGCACTTTTAGGGATATTGCCAAGCCCTCGCCATTTGAAAAGATCTCTTTTAGTAAAGTATTTTTGGATAAGTTTCTGGGCTCTTTTGTTACCCTCTTGCGTTACGCTTCTTTTATACTGCACTTCTACTTCGCATCGTCCCTCGTTAAACTGCCTCACCAGCATCAACACCCCCTCCATCACATCCACCGGCTCAAAGCCTGCTACCACCACGGGGCGACTGTATTTGGTTGGAAACTCCTCATATATTTTGCTGCCAGCAATTACACTCACATGGCTTGGGCCCAAAAATGCATCTATTTGGTTATTGTAACTGTCAATATGCTCATCTCTGCTGTCAATAAGCTCTCGCATTACTTCTGGGACTGTGACATGGTTGATATGTAAAAGCAGATTCTCAACTCCTTGCGCCATGGCACTCTCTAATAGCGCAGCAGTCATTGGTGTGGTGGTCTCAAAACCGATTGCAAAATAGATGACCCTTTTTTTGGTATTGTCTTTGGCAATTTTTAGCACATCCAGAGGGGAATATACAAAACGCACATCTGCACCCTTGCTCCTAGCATCTTGCAGACTTCCTCTGCTGCCTGGCACCTTAATCATATCTCCAAGTGTGCACAAAATCACATCCTTTTGCATCGCCAAGATATAAGCGTGATCGATACGCTCCTTTGGCATAATGCACACAGGGCATCCAGGCCCATGAATAAAAGATATATTTTTGGGTAGCAGCTGCAAAAGCCCATACTTCATAATGGTATGGGTATGCCCGCCACACACCTCCATTATATTGATTGGCTTTTGGAGTTTGCTGGATTCTTTGTGTATCTGCTTTGCCAAAGCCTTGATCGCCTTTGGATCGCGAAACTTCTCATACAGCTCTTTAAGCTCCATCTTCATCCATCTTCTTTATTATCTCTTGATAAAGTTTTATGGACTCTTTGGCATACTCCTCATCGATGATATTCATCGCATAACCTATGTGGATCAGCACAAAATCGCCCACTTTCACCTCATCTGCGATAAAATCGATGCCAACTTCTCTTTTGACTCCCAATGTATCCACAACCGCAGTGCACCTCTCTTTGTCGATACTCACCACCTGGCTTGGAATCGATAGGCACATCAGCGCATCTCCATTTTGAATTTAATCCATTTAGCTAGCTTCTTGATTGAGTTTTCATCTTTGGTAGAGACTTCTAAAATATCCACATTGGGCTTGATGGCTCTTGCAGCTTTTTTTGCAGCCTCCAGATCAAAATCAAAGTATGGCAAAAGATCGGTTTTGGTAATAAGCACCAAATCGGCTTGGCGAAATATCACAGGATATTTTTGGATCTTATCATCTCCTTCTGGGACACTGAGCAATACAATATTAAGATGCGCTCCCACATCATAGCTTGCAGGACACACCAGATTACCCACATTTTCGATAAAGCAGATGTCAATATTTTGCAAATCGATATGATGCAAAGCCTTATGCACCATAAAAGCATCCAGATGGCAGGCACTACCAGTTGTAATTTGATAGGCTTGCACTCCTTTGGCTTTTAACCTATCAGCATCCCTGTTTGTTTCAAGATCTCCTTCAATCACTGCAAATCTCAACTCTTGCAGCTCGGCTAACTTTTCCAAAATAGAGGTTTTACCGCTTCCTGGTGAGCTCATAAGATTGATTGCAAGCACACTGGAT
>WGAX01000089.1 GCA_015494595.1 Nitratiruptor sp. | reverse complement strand
GCTAAAACATTGAATAAAAATAGTCTATTGAGCTTTGGAATAAGGCGCACATGCGTAATTGCAGCATATACCAAAATTGTCACAGCTGCCCAGGTCTCTTTGGGATCCCAACCCCAGTATCTTCCCCAGCTCTCATTTGCCCATACACCCCCTAAAAAGTTTCCAATAGTCACTAGTACTAAACCTATAATCATACTCATCTCATTAATGTAGGTAAGCTCTTTGAAAGTGAGTTGCATTAGGGCTAAATTTTTCTCATTAACAAAGATAAAGAGTATCAACACCACAAAAGCCAAAAGCGCTGAAAGTCCTAAAAAGCCGTAACTTGCAGTAATCACTGAGACGTGAATCATCAGCCAGTAGGATTTAAGCACAGGCACGAGGTTAGTAATTTGTGGATCGAGCCAGTTGAGATGGGCTACAAAGAGAATAAGCCCTCCAAGAAGTGAGGTTGCAGCAAATGCAATAGGGCTCTTTTTAGCAAAGAAAAATCCAGCAAAAATGGTAGCCCAGGCAATATAGACCATCGACTCATACCCATCACTCCATGGAGCGTGGCCTGCTATATACCAGCGAAGAGCCATCCCAAAAGTGTGAGCTAAAAAACCCAAAAAGATAAGAGCCACTCCAACTCTTACAATAGCTTTAATCTTAAATTTTGGATTGATAAGATGCACTAAAATCAAAATCAGCAAAATAGAGCCAATACCCATATAGTATGGCACTAAGCGATTGAAAATATCTAGCTTGTTATATAAAAGCTCCGCTTTAATCTTTGATTTTGGAGGAATCAGTTTCGAGCCGTTATACTTCTGATAATCTACTAATACATCTAACGCTTTATTAGCTTTACTCCAATCCCCGCTCTTAAGTGCCTCATCCACATTTTGAAAGTAGCTAGCCATAATAAGACGCACCAGCTCTGCCTCTTTTTTTGGAAAGCTCTTAATCGCATCTACTGGGCTCAGCCATTTATGCTTTGATGGAATAATGCGAAGAAGCGCTCCCGTATAGACCATATAGGCCACATTAACTCTTTCATCTACTTTAATAATATCTTTATCAAACTGGTTGCGCTTAGCCGGCTTTTTGGCACTAGCTTTTTTCACATAATTCAAAAGCTTATATGCTCCACCATGTTTAAAATCGAAAAAGTCATTGAAGCTTGCATACTTCTCTTTTGGATTGAGTCCAATAATCTTTTTGATAGCAGGATGGTGAACATAGATCATCTTAAGATTTTGCAACACATCTGGCTTAATAGTCATTGCTAAAAAGAGCTGATTAGCATCAAGATTGTAAAGCTTCTCTTTGCGAGAAATCTTCGCCAAGACTTTACGTGTCAGGGTATCCATTGGCTCAATCCTACCGCTACTATCTTGCACCAAAAGTTTTGCCCCAAACCTATCGGCATGATTTTTTTGAAACTTTTGCGCTATCTCCAGAGGTGAAGCAGCATACAAAGGGGCGCTAAGAAGTAGAGCCGCTAAAAGAGCACTGGCTTTCAGTAGCATACTCTCTCTTTGCTCCTGGACTCTTTTTGTAAGGCGGGCAAGCTTTTGAAAGCGGCTTTGTGGCATAAAAAAGTGCAAAATCATCCCAAGAGCCAGCAAAAAGTAGCCAATATAGGTGATAATTGTGCCGGGGTCATGATTGACTGAGAGAATTGTACCTTTCTCATCCATATCATATGAGCTTTGGAAAAATCGATACCCTTTATAATCAAGTACATGATTCATATAGATCCTATAATCAAAACTCCTATTGCCATCAATAACCGTTACTTCACTTGCATAGGAGCTTGGACTCATAGAGCCAGGATAGCGCTCCAACTGAAAATCTCTAAGCTTAATAGCAAAAGGAAGCTTTATACGCCTTGAGCCATAAGCCAATAAGATATTTGCATCATCTAATCTTACTTGCGCAGGAGCACCTTCAAAACCGCTTTTACCAAAGACTACCACCCTTCTACTCTCTTTACCATTACCTATTTGAAAAACCAAAGCATCTTTGAGAGGGGAATTTTTGGCATAAGGATTTTTTGAGACCAGCTTTACTGCCGCTTTTGGATGAAACTCTTGTAAGACGATGTTGATACCGCCAATGCTATAGAGTTTTTTTGGCATAAAAGGCACAGAAGTATTTGGAGCAAACTCTTTTTGCTCCATCCCTTTCATAGCAAGGGTTTGCACCTGCCAAGGAGCTTGTAAGAGAAGTTTACCATCTTTATAATGTATCTTTATAGTGGGTTTATGAGCAACTACTACTTTAGCATTAAAACTAATCACTGCTGGACCCAAATCAAGATACTCCCCTTTTTGTAAAACTTTTTCAATTTTGCCAGAGCCTGCTGCAATAACAAGCTTAATTGTGGGCTTACCATCTTTTGCGGGAGTTATGTGATAAGTGGCATTTGGAATATAGTCTAAAAGCTCTATACTAATCTTTTGTCCATCAATATCAATTGTGCGTTTATAGCGGTTATTTCCAAGTTTTGAGAGATAGATTGGCTCATCATACTCATAAAATTTACCATCCTTTTGCACAGTAAGCTGTATATAGCTTCTAGCACTCAACATAGTAGCGCTGGTTGCCCCCTCTCTAATATGCATTGTCCCCTCATATCCAAAATAGCGGGTAACTGCTGCCCCAATCAAAATAATGATAAAAGCTAGATGAAAAATACCTGTAAAGAGCTTCTCTTTACGAAAAAGGCGAAACTTAAAGATGTTGTAGAGGAGATTAAGAGCCAAAAGCACCAAAAGGATCTCAAACCATCTAGCAGTATAAACCAGCGCCCAAGCAGTTGCACTGCCATAATCATTTTCTATAAATGTAGCAGTGCCTATACTTGCAGCAAAAAGCAGCATCATAATAACTGCCGATTTAATAGAGAAAAAACCCTTTTGCAACCGCTTTAGCATAATATCTCATCCTTTAGTAGAAATAGTATATTGTAGTAAAGTAATAGAAAAGTTCCAACATGATTTAGAGTTAGGTATATTTCTTAAACTACTTCAAATCTCCCCACCTCTTCCCAATGGCTACTGAGCACACTATAGGTACGCGTAAAGGGTAGATACATTGCATTATCTGCCTAAACTCCTGTGCTAGCTCTTGGGCACTATTTTGCTCTATCTCAAAAATAAGCTCATCGTGGATTTGTAAAAGCATAGCAGCTGGCAAAGCCTCTTTGTTGATTTTTTGATGAATTGCATTCATACTCATCTTAATTAAATCTGCAGCGCTTCCTTGAAAAACGGTATTGGTAGCCTCTCGCAAAAAAGCAGCCAGCTTTGCCCCAGATGCAGAGGCAAAATCAAAATAGCGTCGCCTGCCAAGCAGCGTCTGCACATATCCCTTCTCTTTTGCAAACTGCTCAATGCTTGCTAAATAGCTTTTGACTGTTGGAAAAGCAGCAAAGTAACTTTCAATTATCTCTTTCGCCTCTTTGGTACTAATACCAAGTGTTTGGGCCAGTTTTCTGCTTCCCATACCATAAATGAGACCAAAGTTTATACTTTTGGCAATATTTCGCTTTGCTTTTGCTTCTTCTTCGCCAAAAAGGCGAATGGCAGTCTCCAAATGGATGTCTCTGTTTTGTTGAAAGGCTTCTACAAGGGCAGGATCGCCGCTAAAATGCGCCAAGAGGCGCAGCTCAATCTGGGAATAGTCAATACCAACCAATACATGCCCCTCTTTTGCCACAAAGCCGTAGCGAATTTGTCTCCCAAGCTCTGTTTTGACAGGAATATTTTGCAGATTTGGATTTTTACTTGCTAATCTTCCTGTAGTAGTGCCTGTTTGGATAAAGCTCGTGAAAATGCGATGGTTAGCATCTCTTTTTGCATGTTCGATGAGTGGATCGATATAGGTGCTTTTAAGCTTAAAAAGCTCCCTATACTCTAAAATATACTCAATAATTGGGTGTTTATCTTTGAGTGCTAAAAGGGTTGCCTCATCAGTGCTATAGCCAGATTTTGTCTTTTTTTGTGGAGGCAAGCCCAATTTTTCAAAGAGCACAGAGGCTAGCTGCTTGGTTGAGTTAATATTAAAGCCCTCTCCTGCCAATGCATAAATTTTTTGGGTTAACTCTTGCAGCCTTACAAGACTCTCTTTCTGCAGTGCCTCAAAAAAGGTTATATCGATCTTAATACCCTCTCTCTCCATCGCTATTAAAGTATTAATTAAAGGAAACTCCACCTCATCAGCCTCTTTAATTAGATGCGAAGCTCTTTGGGCTTGGAGTTGCTGTTTGAGTTTATCATATAAAAGCCAGGTAGCCATCGCATCTTCGCTTGCATAGCGGCTAGCTGTCTCAATAGGCACCTTTGAAAAATCCTCCCCCTTTTTGACAGTCTCTTTGTAAGCTATAAGATC